>JBDGZZ010000019.1:0-32577 GCA_039588335.1 Gemmatimonadota bacterium
TGATCCTGGCGCAGCACGCCGAGCCGCAGCCGCTTCGGAACTGACACCGTACCTTCGCTAGCATCCAGGTCGCCGCTGAGAATCCTGAGCAGCGTGGTCTTGCCCGCACCGTTGGCACCCACCAGCCCGTACCGTTCTCCGGCATTGAGCTGGAACGACACGTTGGCGAAGAGCGTCCGGTCACCGAACGATTTGGCAACCTTGGAAACGGATATCATAGGGAAGGAATCTAAACCTGGCGATCACGCTTGCGGAGAAGCGCCGGCCTGCGGCCTGGAGGGCATCGACGGCTGGTGCGAGAGAGCGTTGGTTCGAGGAGTTGAAGGTGAAGGTGGGGAACTGGGCCGGGATGAGGTTGGGCAACCATAGCTTAGTCGCCCCGGCGTCTTATCAGGGGGCGTGGGTTCACCTCAATCGCGTGCCACGGTTCGCGCTCTAGCTCAAGATCTCAGACATGCGCGGCAGGTGGGCCTCAAGGTCATGTGTACGGAACTGTTGGTGATGAGTGGTTCCTCCCTGAGACCCGCGTCGCCGCGAAGCTCAACCAGCTACACGTCCTAGCCGTCTGATTCCTCGGGGCCTATCTTGTCCTCCTGAACGGCCGCCTGACGCTTTGCCGCGCATGGACCGCTGGCAGTCGCCCCCATCTTTACGCGGAGCTCAACATGAAGCTGAGATACCTCTGTGGCATCGCGCTGTTGAGTATGATTGGTTGCCAACCGCGGCCCGACCTGGCGGAGGAGGCACGCGCCATTCGAGAACTTTGGGAAGCCGGGGGCAAAGCATTAGAGAATCGCGACTTCGATGCCTACTCGAACTTCTGGGCGAACAATGAACGCGTTCAGATCATGCATCCTGACGTACCTGAGTGGCTGGTGGGTTGGTCGACGCTTGGACCACGCTATCAGGAGCGCATGGCAGAGGGTCCGGATCTGCGAGCCCGCACGTACGATTGGACCATCACCGTTTCCCCGAGTGCCGAGATGGCATGGGCAACCATGAAGGTCGAAGTCCAGGTGATCACCTCCGATACCGTAACGTTTGTCGCTTGGGAATCCGCCGTCTTTGAGAAACTCGACGGCAGCTGGCGCTTGGTGCAGGTTCACATGTCCACCCCAGCGTCTTAGGCAACCGCGATGCGGTCTGGCATGGAAACGGAACTGGCGAACATCGATGGTTTGGGGCAAAGAAGGAAACTCACGACTAGGAGGCAAAATATGGAGACGCGTACTTACGGTAGGGTCCGACGCCCACTCGTTCTGTGGGGTCTAGTGCTCGCGGCGTGTGCGCCCGCAGGCCCGTCGTTCAATGACGAAGACAGGGCTGCGATCGCTGGCGTCACGAGTCAGGTATTGGAAATCGCGAACACGTCGAAAGACTGGGCGGAGTACGCTCGCTTGTATTACACAGAAGACGCTGTATTCATGACACCCAACGCTCAGGCGATCCGCGGCCGCGCGGCGATTCAGGATTGGCTTGCTCAGTTCCCGGACTTCGCGAATTTGAACTTCGAGCAGATTGACGTCGGCGGTAGCGGCAATCTCGCCTATGTCTATGGCCAGTACTCGATGGATTTCCTAGGTAACGATGGCGCTGTCATAGGCAACGATAGGGGCAAGTTCATCGAAATCTGGACACGCCTCGATGATGGTTCTTGGAAGATCCAACACGACATCTTCAATTCGGATCTCCCATTGCCTGAGGCAGGCGTGGGCAGTTAAGGCAGAGGCCGCACTCGCCAGCTGCTCTCATTGCCAACATCGTTGGGGCGGTGGTCGCGACAATTCGGTCGCAGCCTTTCCGAAGTCGTTCTACGGTAGCCCGACGAGAATAGAAACCTCCAGCAAAGGAGTGTCTCAATGAAACTCATGATTCACTGGGAGCTCCATCATGACAAACGCCACGACGTATTCACCGCGTTCGCCGGGATGGATCTAAAGGACTACCAGGCTCAGCAAGGCTCGGCCATCAAGCTCATTGGGCGTTGGCACGACCTGGTCAACGGCACCGGGGTTGCGATCTGTGAGACGAACGACGCCGAGGCATTTGCGTTGTGGCTCATGAAGTGGAATGCGGTCTGCGACTTCGACACAGTGACTGTGTTGGACGATGAAGAAGCGCACGCGGCCGCTAAGAAAGCGGCGGCAGCGGGCTGATGATCGCAGATTGGTTAACAGCGTGATTGACGCACACGACCGACTGAGCGCAGCACTTGCTGACCGCTACACCATCGAGTGGTGCCGCGGAACACGCGGAAACAGGCGACCGAACGCTGCCGGTGATCGATGACTGATCCTATGGACCGCATCACATCCGCATTGGCTGAGCGCTACCGAATCGAGCGTGAACTCGGTAGCGGTGGCATGGCGACCGTCTACCTCGCACACGACGTGAAGCACGACCGAAAGGTCGCGGTGAAAGTGTTGCGTCCCGAACTCGCCGCCGTACTCGGCGCCGAGCGGTTTGTCCAGGAGATCAAGACCACCGCGAATCTGCAACACCCGCACATCCTGCCGTTGTTCGATTCCGGTGAAGCGGACGGGTTCCTTTACTATGTCATGCCGCTCATCGACGGCGAAACGTTGCGTGACAAACTGAATCGCGAGACGCAACTCTCCATCGAAGAGGCGGTGAAGATCACGACCGAGGTGGCGGACGCGTTGGACCACGCACACCGGCACAACGTGATTCATCGTGACATCAAGCCGGAGAACATCCTGCTACACGACGGCCGGCCGATGGTGGCCGACTTCGGGATCGCCTTGGCGGTTAGCGCGGCGGCCGGCGGCCGGATGACCGAGACCGGTCTCTCGCTCGGCACGCCGCACTACATGTCGCCCGAGCAAGCGACCGCGGAAAAGGACCTCACGAACCGGTCGGACATTTACTCGTTGGGCGCGGTGTTGTACGAGATCTTGACCGGCGATCCGCCGCACACCGGATCGTCGGCACAGCAGATCATCATGAAGATCGTGACGGACGACGCGCGGCCGGTAACGGAGTTGCGCAAATCCGTGCCACCGAACGTGGCGGCGGCGACAACGAAAGCGCTGGAGAAGCTGCCGGCTGATCGATTCGAGACGGCCGAGGCGATGACGCGTGCGCTGAACGATCCCGCGTTTGGACACGTGGGGACGGTGCGGGTCAGAGCTGAAACGCGCACAGCCGGTCGCCGGTGGCTCGCAGTGCTCCCGTGGGTTGCAACGCTGGTCCTGACCATGGCGCTGATCGGGGTTCTCGGCACCCGCTCCACGGGCGACGATGCTGTCCGTTACGTCAACATTCAGCTTCCCGACACTGCGCCCCTGGTGTTTATCGGGGAGGCGCCCGGTGGAACCGGTCAACCAGCACTCGCCCTCTCTCCTGATGGCCAACGCATCGTCTACGTAGGCCGCGCCGACACGACGACCTGTCTCTACGTGCGAGATCTAGGCGACGGCTTCGCGGTACGACCTCTCATGGGGACCGAGGGCGCCTACGCACCCTGCATGTCCCCCGACGGAGCGTCGGTGGCGTTCTTTGCCGGGGGGCGGCTCAAGCGAGTCGCGTTGGATGACGTGCAGGTCACCCCTATCACGGAGGCGTACTGGAGCAGGGGGTGCAGTTGGAGTGATGATGGCCGCATCGTCACGAATGTGGGTGACAATCGCGAATTCGTTATTGCGCCAGCGACCGGAGGCACTGTCCAGCGACGAAGGTTGAGCCGGGAGTTCGGCAAGTGGATGTCCCAGGCCGAGTGGCTACCTGGCAACGAGTGGTTGTTAGACGGATGCAGCCAGCCGAACCATCTCTGCGCCTACTCTTTGGATGCCGAAGATGTCCGGTTTCTAGCTATGGACGGGCCGCCGACCGCCCGGCGTGGGGCCGCCTCGGTCGCTGGCACGAGCGCCCGCTTCTTGGAACCGAACTACCTCCTCTTCAGCCATCCGGCGGACAACGTTCTGATGGGTTTGCGGTTTGATCCCAACACGCTGACCGCTGAGGGCGAGCGCGTGGTTCTTCAGCGCGGCGTGCGCCGCGAAAACGCCAGAGGGCTACTACAGATCGCGTTCTCCACTCGTGGTGATTTCCTCTTTGCGGAGGGAGAAAACGCCATCGAAGCCCAATTCGTTTGGGCGGACGCAACTGGGGCAGTTGAGCGACTGCCGTTTCGTACTCGCGTATACGGAGCGTTCCGCCTCTCCGATGACGGCCGCTTCATCGCGGCTCGCGTGGTTCCGCCCACCGGACCCGACGAACTCTGGATCATGGACCTTGAGCGGCGTGTGGAGGAGCGGTGGACGGCTGGTCAGCTGTTAGCAGGACGGTCCCTTGGTGCTCACGAGTGGCTCCCCGACTCCCGGCGATTGCTGGTGGCAGGTCGGGGAGATCCCTCGGTGCTCCTCGAGGTCGATGCCCGAACCGCGTCTGGGGGGCGAGTGCTCTGGGAGGGGTCGGGGTCGATTATTCCCGAGCGTGTCGGTGCGACCGGTAACGCGTTCATGCGCGTGGACTCCGCTGGCCCGAGCATGACGTATCTGACCCTGACCCGAATTGATGACTTGGAGCGGCTGCCGGGAGGCCCGGCAGAAGACGCCCTTCCGCCGGTCGATGGCATTCCAGCGGCCGGCGTTCTGACGGACTTCTCTCCGGATGGCGATTGGTTCGCATACTCATCAACTGAAACTGGGCCGTACGAAGTGTATGCGCAGCGTCTCGAGCCCGGATCGCGCCCCTACCGGATTTCCCGTGGCGGCGAGTTACCACGGTTCTCCCCTCGCGGCGACGGTGTCTATTACCGGGACGGACAGCGCTGGTATTTCGTGGCCTTCACCGGAGACGACGCCGAGCCGTTTGCGGCGCCACGGTTCGTGCTGGAAGGCGAGTACCAAAACGTGGCTGGGCCCGAATTCGAGGTAGCGCCCGACGGGCGACGCCTGTTGCTCCTCGAGCGCACGGCGGCATCCAGCACGACAACGCTCCACTTGATTCTCAACTGGCGCAAAGAACTCGAGGAGCGGCTGGGAGGTGGACAGTGAGGGACAGTGGACGTGGATGAAGCCCCCTGGACCACCTGATCGCCGCCCTGGCAGACCGCTACACCATCGAACGCGAACTCGGCGCAGCCCATGCGCTATTGTCCCGGGGTGAGAGCCCGGGCTCTATGTGTCGGGGTACGGCAGGGCCAAACCGGCTAAAGCACTGCCTTGACCGTCGCGCTCGGCCCGCCGACGCCGGCTCGGTTCATGGCCAGCACGCGGAACTTCAGCTCCACGCCACGCGGTTGGTCCCGCAGTAGCTCGATGCGATCGATCGACGTGGCGACATCTTCCCACTCGCCCCGAGGCTCCTGGCGCTGCATCCGGTACACCGCGACCTCGCCGCCATCTTCGGGCGCATCCCAGCTGAGCAGCACCCAGGTGTCACCCTCGGTGCGGATCGCGATGTTGCGCACTTCTCCCGGCGGTTTGAGCGGGGTGCGCGGCCGCCGGGGCCCCCAGCCGAGCTGAATCAACCGCTCCGGGTGGCGGCGCGCCATCACCTCGGCGTAACGCAGGTTGGCCCGCATGCTGTCCTTGAGCGTCTTGAGCGCGTTGTTCTTGTCGACGCGCCGGATCCTGGCCTCGGCACGCGACTGGGCGAGCGCCGCGGTCTTCTCCCGATAGTCCTCGAGCTGCGCCCGGAGCACCGCCGCCGGCACCGTGGGTGAAGGGAATTCGTCTGCGGCATGCTCGAGCCCGTCGGCGATCTGCCGGGCCAGCTGCGCGATCTTGGGTTCCGTCTTGGGGAAACGAGCCATACACCCTCCTGTTCGATTCGACGCCGCTGGCGCGCCGAGCGGAATTGGGGCTAAGTCATCCTACAGCAACAAGATGCAATCTGACACCGTTCAAATCGAAAGTGGAAGTATCTCAAAGTCAGTTGACTTTATCTCAAAGTCAATTTACGTCAGCTGCTCTGTAAGTGGAAATAGTACGAAGTCGGTTAACTTCGAGCTAAAGTCAGTTTACGGCAGCCGGTCGGTAAGTGGAAATGATACAGAGTCAGTTGACTTCGAGTCGCAGTCAATTTCCGTCCGTTGTGAGAAAACTGGAAATGCTGCAAAGCAAGCTTACTTCAGGGCAAAGTCAATTAGGATATGGCCCAGGATAAATGGAAGTAGTATGAAGTCAATTGACTTCTGATCGAAGTCAACAAGAACGCGGTTCGGATGTTGGAACAGGAGTACAACGCCGGTCTCGGTTTCGGTTTGTGGCTGCCGGGATTTGGATCTCCTATCCCTGCGAGGCCATCCCGCATTTGAGGAATTCGTGCGGTTGCGGGAGTAGCGACCCAGCGTGCACCACCCTCATTTGCGCCGAAGTGATCTATGACGCTGCCACGGATGGAACAGACAGGATCAGTTATCTGGCCGGCCACGATGCCTGACAGCTACCGATTCGGATGATTCTCGCTCCGGGAACGGGAGACCTGCGCTCAGTTCCGAGCCATGCAACAAAGCCCCAGTCGGCCGGAACCATCATGAGTTCATCTCGGGATCGGGTGGTTCTTCGTGCATTTCCATGGCCTGGCGTTCCTGGGCCAGCACTTTGAGAGCCTGTTCGTCAGAGATGGTGTTGGGCGGTGTCAGCAGGCTGACCGCCATTCCCGCCACAGCGGCGCACACCACCGATGGGATGGAGGCGCCGCCCCAATAAGCGTCCCACGATTCGTTGAGCTTGAACACCAATGTGCAAAGCCCTCCACCCAGAATGGCGGCAATGCCGCCTTGCCAGGTGGCACGGCGCCAGTATTTGCCCATGAACGTGCACACCACCAGGCCGCTCAAGACGAAGGAAATCATGTCTTGGATGTATTTGATGATGTCATCGGCAGGGATGGTGACCGCAAGCGCAATGATAGTGATGACCACCAGGCCCCAGCGCGTGTTTCCGATCATCCTGTGCTTGTCGGGCACCTTGCCGGTGAACATGATGTAGATGTCTCGCAGCAGAATCGACACGGCGGCGATGGCATCTGAACTGGCAGACGACATGGTGGCGCTGAGACCTGCGATCAGGACGATCAGGCCGATGGCCATGGGCATAACATCATTGGCCATGAACAGGAAAGCGTGATCATGTTGATCGAGTCCTGGATTGATGTGGTATGCACAAATGCCGATGATGGCGGGAATGAAGCAGAACAGGAAATACAGGATGCTGGTGATGTAAAAGGTCTTCCTGACTGTCGCGACATTGTCCGCCGAGTAAATCCGCTGGCGAAAGGATGGAACGCCCAGCGGGCTGACCGCGATGGCGACCACCAATGAGATCGACGGCAAGAGATTGTCGCCTCGCAGGAAGTCGAGCTGCTCTCCGGCAAGATTGCCCAATTCGGAGACCCCACCAACATGCGAGACAGCGAAGAATGCCATCAGGATGAAACCGAGGAACAAAACGACTGCCTGGATGGTGTCGGTCCAGACCACCGCGACGTAGCCGCCGATGATCACGTAGATGCTGAATCCGCTGGCCAGAAAAACCTTGGCCCAAAACGGGTCCACGTTGCCGATGTATGCCAAGTAGAAACTGCCGCCGAGAATGTGTGCGCCGAGCCAGCCGATGGAGGCCAGGAGGATGAACACGGCGACCAGGCCCTTGATCCGGCGGTTGGCTCCGTAATAGAACGAGACCTCCTCGGACATCGTCATGAAATTGTGTTTCCTGACAGTGGCGAACAGTCTGGCTAAGAGCAGCATGCCCAGGCCGCCGCCAACGCCGAACATGGCGCCGCGCCATCCATTGAGATAACCCTGGCCCACGGCGCCGATGGTTGAGCCGGTGCCCACCATCGTGGCGATGGTTGTGCCCAGGCTCAACAGCAAAGGAATGCTGCGGTTGCCCAACAGAATGTCTTCCCCGCTTTTCTGCCGCCGCGCAATCCAGATGCTCAAGCCAATCATGGCCAGGACGTACGACCCGAAAACGCTGAGGAAGATCAGGGGGGTCATTCAGTGGGCTTTCGGTAACAGATGCAGTCAATTTCAATCTTGCAATCGACCATCATCATGGCTTGAACGCAGGCACGGGCCGGTGCATGTTCGCCGCCGAAATATTCGGCGTACACCTTGTTGAACGACCAGAAGTCTCGCGTGTCGTCGAGCCAGACACCGCATCGGACGATGTCTTGTTTGGTGTAGCCGGCCTCCTCGACGATGGCGAGCAGGTTCTGGATGGCATTGTGTGCTTGGGGGATGATGCCACCGGCCACCACTTCACCTTTTTCCATCGCCACCTGGCCTGAGACGAAGAGCCATCCGTCGGCTTCCGTGGCACGGGCAAACGGCAGTGTTTGTCCGCCCGCACCGGGTTTGGACGTTCCGTAGCGTTTGATGCTCATGAGGATTCCTTGAGGGGAGGTTCCTGGCGGTTGTGGCCGATGTACCGACCCCGCCGGTTGTTTGTGGTTTGGCCGTTTTCAAAGGCGATGGCGCCATTGACCAGCACTCGTTCGATGCCGATGGCCGGCTGGATCGGTTGATCAAACGTGGCCGCGTCGTTCACAGTGTTGGGATCAAACACCACCAGGTCCGCGTGGTATCCGGCTTCGATCCGTCCCCGTGCGTCCAATCCAAAAATGGAGGCGGGCAATCCTGTCATCTTGTGGACAGCCTGCGGCAGGGAAAGGACGGATTCGTCCCGTGCATACTTGCCCAACACGCGTGGAAAGGTGCCGTAGAGACGCGGGTGGGGATGCGGATCAAACGGCAGGCCATCGGAGCCGATCATTGTCTTGGGATGGCGCAGAATGTTGCGCATGTCCTGTTCGTCAATGGAAAAGTAAACCGCACCGGCTGGCATCAGTTTTCGTGCGGCGTCCATCTGCGTCACGCCCCATTCGGCGGCGATCTGCGCAAGTGTCTTGCGGGCTTGTTCGGGATGGGGCTCGGAACGTGTGATCAGGATGTTGACTCGCTCGTCCACCTGTTTCAGATCGAGATTGCTGGAGCCGGCGGAATAGGGATAGCAATCCATGTGGATGCGATTGCGGTAGGGACTGGCTTCGATGGCGGCCAGCACTTCGTGGCTTCTGCCCCAGTTTTGAGGACCAGCGCACTTCAGATGGGAGACCACGACCGATACTTTGGCTGCGGTGCCGATAGTGAACGATTCTTCCAGCGCTTCGATGATCTGGTCAAACTCACTCCTGAGGTGGGTGACGTACAGTCCCCGGTGTTCGGCGGCGATACGTGCCAGCTCGATCACTTCTTCGGTGGTGGCGCCCATGGCGTTGTCGTAAGCCAGGCCAGTGCTGAGGCCGATCGCCCCTTGGGCCATGGCCTTTTCCATGTCTTTTCGCATGCTTGCGGCTTCTGATCCATTGGCCGGGCGGGTCAAGTCTCCCACGTGCTTGATGCGCAAAGAGGTGTGCCCGGCCAACGCCGCGACGTTGACTGCCGGTTCGCATGTTTCCACGGCATCGACGTACTGGGCAAATGAATCAAATGAGAAGTCCTCTTTCTTGCCCAGAAGATTCAGCGGTTCGGGTGGCGATTGGTTCAACCGAACCGGGGCCGCGCTGATGCCGCAGTTGCCGACGATGACCGTGGTGACCCCCTGGCTGATTTTGGGAGCACATTCCGGCGCGATCAGTACGGCATTGTCATCATGGGTGTGAACGTCGATGAAGCCGGGACTGAGGACTCTACCTGAGATGTCGTAAGTTTCTTTGGCGACAGCATCGCTCAAATCACCCACCCCCACGATCCGATCGTCCACGATGCCCACATCGGCGACATGGGCCGGCACGCCGGTGCCATCCACGAGGGTGCCGCCGCTCAACAGGATGTCCAACGAAGCTTGGCTCATCCGTCAATCTCCTGGCCGATGGTTCAATCCTCTCTCTCTTGACGCATGGCCCACGATCGGCCCGGGTGGGGGGCACGGAACGTCTCGATGTTGCCTCTGTCGGCCAGTGTAACGTAGCCAGTGCGACCGTCTTTGCCGCCGAAGGCGATGTTGGTTGGCTCTTGGCCGATCAATTGGACGGCACCGATCTGTTTGCCGTCCGGGCTGACGATGGCCACTTCACCTTTGCCGTGCCGCGTGATGTAAAGGTTGCCCTGCACGTCACACCGCATGCCGTCCAAGCCGAAATCCTCGAATCGAATCAACCGTCGCTTGTTGGCAATGTTTCCCTTGGCATCGAGGTCATAGGCCCAGACGTTTCGTTGCACGCTCTCGTTGACATAGAGGGTGCGGTTGTCAGGTGAGACCTCGACGCCGTTGGTGGTGCCCATGTCTTTCTCGAGCAGCGTGGTTTTGCCGTCGGTGTCGATGCGCCACAATTGGCCGGTGCCAGCCTCCCAGTTTGGATCACTGGCGAACAGGATGTCGCTGTCTACGATGGCCAGATCGTTGGGCTGGTTCATGGCCGGGTTGTGAGCAAAGACTTTGAAGTTCTTCTGTCGGTCCACCTGCAACACGTTGTGGCCTGTGTAGTCGGCCAGGTACATCGAGCCTGTGCTGGAAAAACGAATGCCGTTGGCCGTGCTGCCCTCGGGCATGTTCAGGTAGATCTCGCCCTGGCCGGACGGGCTGATTCTTCCGACAGTGGGTTTGGTCTGGTAGCTGACCGCGTAGAGATTGCCGTCGGCATCGACGGCGGGGCCTTCGGCTTCGGCTGTGAAGGAGCCAGGCGGTGTGAAAGTCTCGCTTTTGAGGACCAATGTGTTTTGGCATCCGCTAAGGCCGAGCATCAGTATGAGGGTGGTGGTTGGATGGATGGGATTCATGGCTGCCTCCAATTTGTTACAAACTAACATTCAATTCTGGCAATGAATGGCGTTTTTGATCTAATTGTTAAAATGATGGTAGAGATTACTATCTGGGTTCTCAGGCCTCATGACCATTGCTTACGGTTGATTGAGGCGATCTGATAGCCTCCGAGGTGCCCATGGATTGGATGTCGCTTCAAAATCCAGAGGATGTACCGTCACCGGGTTTGTTGATTGACCCGCAGCGGATTCAATCCAACATCGATCGGATGATTGCCATGGTGGGGGGGCACGGGCATGTAGCGCGGTTACGGCCGCACATCAAAACGCACAAGATGACCCAAGTTGTCCAGATGCAACTGAACTCAGGGATTCGCCAGTTCAAGGCGGCCACCCTTGCCGAGGCGGAGATGGCTGCAGTTGCGGGGGCCGAGGATGTTCTGGTGGCCCATCAACTGGTCGGGCCCAAGATCAAACGACTTGCGGAACTGGTTGAACGTCTTGATCGAACGGTTTTCTCGACGATTGTGGATGACGCGGATGCCATGAAGGCTGTCGCATCACAGGTGGGAAGGCGTGGTCGGCCCATCCATATATATGTCGATGTGGATTGCGGCATGGGACGTACCGGCATCGAATTTGGCGATGGACTGGGGAGGCTTCGTCAAGACATTGAACAGCGTGATGATGCTGTGTTTTCAGGGTTGCACGTGTACGATGGGCATTTGCATGACCCAGCTGTACAGGTGCGTCAAAAAACATTGGAATCCATCATTCAACAAGTGCAGGAGCATGTGGCAAGCCATGGGCGGGTGGCCGTGGTGGGGGGAGGGTCGCCGACTTTTGGTTTGTGGGCAACGGGCACCGATTGGCAGTGCAGTCCGGGCACATGTTTGTTGTGGGACATCGGATATGGCCAAAAGTTTGAGGATTTACCGTTTTCTTTGGCGGCGGCGGTTTTGACGCGCGTGATCAGCAAGCCGGGACGTGATCGACTCTGCCTCGATCTGGGGTACAAGGCCGTTGCCGCGGAAATGCCGCTTGAGCAGCGTGTTCATTTTCCGTTGTTGCATGACGTGGATTGGGTCTCGCAAAGCGAAGAGCACTTGGTGGTTTCGTCGGACAATACGGCGTCGTTTTCCATCGGGGATGCCTTGGTTGGGTATCCCTTGCACATCTGTCCCACGGTGGCTTTGCATGCCGAGGCCCATGTGGTGGTGGGTGGCCGGGCAACGGGTGAGCGATGGCGTGTGGCGGCGCGAGATCGTTAGTGTTTGTCAGGCATGGCCATGATCGCTGATGGCCGCCGGTGGTTTGAGTATTTCTTTGGCAAGGGGGGCAACGGTTCGTCATGATAGAGGAGGAGCCGGCGACCCGTGTCAACGTGGTGCTCAACTGGTTCGAGGAAATGAAGCAGCGGGTGGCGCGGGATGACCCCCGCGTTGAGCTGCGTGAACGTGACAATCGCCGTGTTCGTTGTATGCGCCGCGCCCGTGCAGGGACAGGACGCTAACCAAAGCATCGAGATCGGCGTCGATTGGGGCGTCGAGCGAGATGTGACCGACCCCGAAACACGGGTGCATGCGCCGTTTGGTTGGCTGAGGGCTGCGTTCCCCGCCAGTATGCGTGTCTCCATCGAGCCGCGACTCCTCTACTCCCCGACCTCCAACCAACCCTTAGACGACGTACGGTTTCGTTTTCAACTCGGCGTGCTCCTTCAAACAACGGGGTCAACCAAGCTTCGGTGGCACGTGCGACCGTATGCTGGCCTCACGGTCGGCGAAGCCGGCTGTGGTGGAGAAATCCCCCCGTGCATTAGGCAACAACCCGTTGTGGGGCTCGCCGTCGGCGTCCGGTACTTCGGAACTCGCAGGTTCGCGTTGCGGCTGGAGCCGACGATCGACTACACGTTCGACGACGACGGGTTTCGTGGGGACGCGTGGATCGTGGGTGCGTGGTTCGGAGTCTCGTATTTCATAAGGTGACACGAGGAAGTTCCGATTTACGATTTCGACGGTGGCTGTGCCAATGGTGTGGATACGGAGACTGATGCCACGGTGAGGATCTGGCTTGGGGGTGAGGAATAGCGCCAAACTAGCCTCTCTCCTTCGTCAACCGTAGCTTAGAGCGGTCGCCAATCGGAAGTCGTCCCCCATGGCCGACGTACTTGACCGTCTCAAAGCTGCACTTGCTGATCGCTACCAGATCGAGCGAGAGCTTGGCTCTGGTGGCATGGCCACGGTCTATCTCGCGCACGACGTGAAGCACGACCGCAAGGTCGCGCTCAAGGTCCTCAAGCCCGAGCTAGCCGCGGTCATCGGTCCCGACCGGTTCTTGAGCGAGATCCGCGTAGCAGCCCGGCTCAATCACCCACATATTTTGCCCCTTCTCGATTCCGGGGAGGCCGACGGGACGCTCTACTTCACCATGCCGATCATCGAGGGTCTGTCGCTCGCCGACCGCATTCGCACCGAAGGCCAGCTCGGCATCGATGAGATCCGCGCGCTCGTGACCGACGTCGCGTCGGCGCTGGATTACGCGCACGAGCAAGGGATCGTGCACCGCGATATCAAACCCGACAACGTGCTGATCCATCACGGCAAGCCAATGGTTGCTGATTTCGGGATCGCGCTTGCGGTGAGTCAGGTCGGTGGAGACCGGCTGACCGAGACAGGGCTCTCGCTCGGCACGCCGCAGTACATGAGCCCCGAGCAGGTGAGTGGTGACCGGACGGTCGACGCTCGCAGTGACGTGTACGCGCTCGGCTGCGTCGTGTATGAACTACTGGTGGGAGAGCCACCGTTCACCGGACCTACAGCGCAAGCCGTGATGGCACGGCAGGTCACCGATCCGGCGCCTCCGATTCGCACCGTACGACGCGACGTGCCCGCGACGGTCGACGTCGCCGTGACAAAGTCGCTGGCCAAGGTTCCGGGCGATCGCTTCGCGTCCGTCGGCGATTTCGCGACTGCGTTGGCTGCGAGCGAAGCCGCTGAGCCAGCGGTACGAGCCGAGTTGGCTGCGGCTCCTACCGACGCTCGGCCGGCGATCGCCGTACTGCCCTTCACGAACGTGGGCCAGGATCCGGCGAACGAATACTTCGCCGACGGAGTTTGGGAAGACGTGATTACGAACTTATCGCGCGTCGAGGGTCTGCGCGCGATCTCGCGAACGTCGTGCCTGCGGTTCAAGGACACGACCAAGAGCATGCGAGAGGTCGGCGAGGAGCTTGGTGCCGGCATGATACTCGAAGGCTCCGTGCGTCGTGCTGCGGACCGCGTTCGCGTGGTCGTACAGCTGGTCGACGCCAAAGCCGATGAGCAGCGCTGGGCCGAGACATACGACCGTGAGCTCACCGACATCTTTGCGATCCAGAGCGAGGTGGCGCTTACTGTCGCGACCGCGCTGCGCGCGGCGTTGACGCCGGGCGACCGCGAGCGGCTGGGGCAGCACCCGACCGACGACCTCGCGGCCTACGATCTCTACCTGCTCGGCCGGCACCATCTGAACAAGCGTACCGACGAAGACATCCGGCAAGCTGTCGGCCACTTCGAGAGCGCGATTGCCCTGGACCAACGTTTCGTAAGTGCCCACGCGGGCCTGGCCGAGGCGTACCTGTTCGCCGGAATGGGTTACGCAGCGATGCCCCAGAAGGGCGCGCTCCCCAAGGCAAAGGCGGCGGCCGCCCGTGCTATCGAGCTGGATTCGTCATCCGCCGAAGCGCATGGGACGCACGGGTTCGTAACGCTCATTTGCGATTGGAACCCGGATGCGGCCATCGCCGAGCTGCGACAGGCGGTTGAGCTGAACCCCGACCGCCCGGAGCCCCACCAATGGCTCGCGTGGTGTTTGAGTGTTCAGGGGCAGATCGCAGGGGGGCTCGAATCGTGGCAGCGAGCTTTGGAGCTCGATCCTCTTTCGGCCGTGGTGATCACCGAGAACGGCTGGCCGTACGTCTACACCGGGCTCGATGAGCAGGCGCTCGAGTGGTTCCAGCGAGCTATCGAGATCGACCCCACGTTTGCATTGGCCCACTACAATGCAGGTTGGGCTCTCCACCGCCTCGGCCGGATCGGAGAGGCTATCCCGGCCTACGAGCGGGGCGTGGAACTGTCGGGCGGCGCGCCGTTCATGCAGGCGTTTTTGGCCACGGCATTCGCCGAGTCCGGTCGCGCCGATGACGCGCGACGGATTCTCGACGACCTGCTGGCGCGTGCGACGCATGCCCACGGTATGGGCCTCTCGATCGCGGTGGCGGCGGAATCAATGGGTGACCAGGAACTGGCGTTGGACTGGCTAGACCGGGCGTTCGAAGAACGTGATCCTTTCCTGTTCACGCTAGCCCTCGACGACACCTGGATGAACTTGCCCAGTCTGCGCGATCACCCGCGGTTTCGCGCCTTGCTGGATCGGATCGGGATTGGGGAATCGCTGCCGTCCGATTATCGGGCGCGGGAGCGGGCGAAGATCTTGGCACGAATGAAATCCACTGGGGAGTCGGGAACGCGGGAGCCAGTGCCGCGGTCGCGCGCGCCGGCATCGCCGGAAAAGCCCATGATTGTTGTCCTTCCTCTCACGAACATGTCTACCAGCGCGGAAGACGCGTATTTCAGCGACGGCATGACGGAGGACATCATTGCTCAGCTCTCGCAGATCGGGAGCCTACAGGTGATCTCCCGCACGTCCGCGATGCGATACAAGAACTCTACTGAGACTGTCAAGGAGATAGCCGGGGCGTTGGGCGCGACCCACGTTGTCGAGGGCAGTGTGCGCCGTGCCGGGGACAGGCTCCGCATCGTCGCACAGCTCATCGACGCGTCGAGCGACGCGCACCTTTGGGCGCAAACGTTTGATCGCGACAGGACCGACGTCTTCGCGATCCAGAGTGAGGTTGCTGAGCGGATAACCGGGGCGTTGCAGAGACAGTTGACACCGGATGAACGCCGGCGGTTCGCGCGGCGGCCGACGGACAACCAGGACGCGTATAACGCCTACTTGCTCGCCCGTAGCCACTTCAATCTTGCCACGGCGGATGGATTCAACACGGCGATAGCGCTGTACCGGGACGCTGTCGTCAAGGACCCGCTGTTCGCGCGCGCCTGGGCGTCGATCGCGGTGGCGCACCACTGGCACGTTTGTGGCTACTACGGCATGGCACCGCGAGAGGCTGCGGCGATCATAGTGGAGAATGCCTCCCGCGCGCTCGAGATCGATCCGGATATTGCCGAGGCCCACATGATGCTCGGTGAGGTGGAGACGTGGACGCATCACAACTGGGAGGGTGCGCGCCTTCGACAGGAGCGGGCGCTGGAGCTGAGCCCCAATCTCGCGTATGCCCACTTGCTCTATGGAAACCACTTGATGAGTGTGGGCCGCTTGGAGGATGCCGTGGATGTGGGCCAGCGTGCACTGGAGCTCGATCCGGCGGCGGAGATCGCGCACGTTCACGCGAACTTTTTCCGGTACGCGGCCCGCCAATACGATGAAGCGCTGATCGGGCTTGAAGCTGCCGAAGCGCAATTCGGTCGCAAGGTTCTCCCGCTGACGCGGGGAGAGACGCTCATCGCGGTTGGCCGGGCCACCGAAGCAGTTGAGTCATTCCGCGAGCTGTACGATCGAATTCCAGTTTCTTGGAACCAGATCCATCTGGCATGGGCACTCGCTGCCGCGGGGGATGAGTCCGAGGCGCGGAGCGTACTCAAAGACATTCATGACCGAGAGGCTCGAGAGTACGTGTGGCATCAGGGCATTGCCACCGCATACGCGCATCTGGGCGAGATGGACCAGGCATTCAAGTACCTCGAACGTTCCTATGAGGAGCGAGAGGCGTGGGTGGCGTTGCCGTTCGCGCCCACCTTCGACCCTTTCCGCGATGATCCGCGCTTCGAGGCCATTGTTCGGCAGATTGGTGGGGTGGAGCCGAATGTCGATCTCCACAATGGGGTCCGAGAACGGCCGAAGGCTCAGCCACGCACTGTCCCGCCGGCGCGGGAAGGACCCCCTCAATAAGAACGGGCCGCCCAGACCCAGCGTGTTTGCAGAGCTATTCGAGAGTGCCGCTAGGGAACACCCGGCCATCTGTTTCCCCATCGCCACCGCTGTGTGGCTAGCATTGTTGCCGCGCCACGAGGCAACTAGTGGCCGGGACGATGGTTAGTATAGGGTAGTAAGGCAACCTACCGGTGTTTCCGACCACCTTCTTGTACCGCCCGTTCTTGCCGATATTGCGACCGTCCGACACGGCGACGTCGCAAATGTCTCCCCCGGCCTTCGTCGGGTCACGCGACCTGTGATGTGCAGGTATCGTAGGGCTACATGGGCGGTTCGGGCAACGGCATGTCGGAATTCCAGATCACCGCCGAGATTAGCCACGAGCCGTCGGCTTGCTTGCTGAGCAGGACCAGGTACTTGCCGCTGTCGGTTATCGGTTGCTCCATGCCCTCCAACATCACGCTGGCCGCGTAGGTACCTCTGTCGTACGCGAGATCGCCCACTCCGTCGGTCTCGACCGCCGTGAGGCTGAAGCTGGTAGGCTGCGCGCCTTGCCCGGCTGCGGCCTCGATGGCGGATTTGCCGTTCCGGATCGGCATGTTGGGCGGCATTTCCACAGCGTTATCGGTGTAGACAGCGAGCATGCCGGCCACGTCACCGGACGCGATGGCTTCCTGGAAGGCGGTCCGTAGCTCGGTAATCGTGTCGATGTCCGCCGGCGTAATGGGTGTTGCACCGCAGGCCGCGAGCAGTGGCGCGACAAGAAAAAGTGTCGCAAGCGAGCGTAGTCTCATGGGAACCTCCTGTGAGGGCGGTCTGTTACAGGCCAACAAAACTACACGGGTGAACAAAGCGGTCAAATCGGTCGGCTTGGTTCACAGAGTATCCGTCGTGACGCGATCAGTCGGAGCTACGTGGCCAGGTGCCAAATGAGCTTCCCTCGGCGCGGTCCTGGCTGAGGCGGTCGTGACGCGGACTTCCAACGTCTGGGCGGAGCGCGAGTGCGACGGCGTGAGGTTTGAGTGCGTCGCAGGTGGTCGAGGATGCGGTTGCCATGATGCTATCCCCCTCTCTTGGGACTTGGAGTGTTTTGATTTGAGTGTTGCACCGCCCGAATGACGCTGCGTGACGGCGATGTCACACTCGCATGCCACTGTGGCACATTTCGAATCGCCGATTTGAGCTGGCTCGTAGAAGGGTGAGATCGACGATCCGCGGCCGCGAATAACCGATTTGAAGTGTCGAATCACCGATTCGAAGTGTTGAATCGCCGATTTGAAGTGTGGAATCGTCCATTTGAAGTTTCGAATCGTCGATACAAAGCTTGTTGACGTTCTGCCGCGACACGGGCCGAGCGGCGTAACTTCTTGTGACACAATCACATAGACCACTGAGACCCGACATGCCGTTGCGTGGCGAGCCGACTACGTCGATGACGCGCTCATCGTGAATATCGACGAGATCAACGTGCGCAGATACGCGTCCGCCAATTTGGCACAGTGGCAGCCGGCAGATTTCGCAGAGGTGCCGCAGATTGCGCAGATGTAACCGCAACATCATCGGCGGCAGGTAGGTGCCGATTCTCGCGCTCAATAGAAGGAAGCCGTTTTGACTCCGTAGGAAGCTGCCCGACGTACTCTCCTTCGAGGTGCTCCACGTGCTGATTACTTCCCTCCTCCCCGGACAGTCTGGGACGGTTGACATTTATCCAACTTGGATATATCCATCTTGGATAAGAGGAGGAAAGGGACTGCCATGTCGTCCAAAAACATAGATACCGCCGTACCGCTCAAACCCGCAGTCTTTCACATCCTATTGGCCTTGTCTGACGAGGACCACCACGGACTCGGCATTGCGGACGAGGTTGAGGAGAACACGGCCGGCGCCATCCGGCTGGGACCCGGCACCTTGTACCGCTCGCTCAAGGAAATGACGCAAGACGGACTGGTGCGCGAAGTGTCCGCGCCAGCCGGAGACGAGGATCCTCGTCGCAAGTTCTACCGACTCACACGATCCGGTCGAGCAGCTTTGCGTGCTGAGGCGAGCCGCTATGAGCGAATCGTCGACGTCGCCCGGAAGCGAGCCGTGTTGCGGGAGGCGCGCTAGCAGTGTTACGGACCGACCGGATCGGAAGACGGCTGTACCGTTTCCTGCTCTACGCCTACCCGCGCGCATTCCGGCAGCGCTACGGCACGGCGATGCTGAAGCTGTTTTCGGCCCGGCACGAACGAGCACGTGCTACTGGAGGACTGCTCGTTGGCATCCGGTTCTGGACCGAGATATTCCGGGACTTGATCCCGACGGCGGCCGCAGAGAGAGCGGAAGCCTTGGGCATTCACGATGAGGCCGTGGCTCGGCCTGCGATGGCAAGCGGCCTTATCAGCGGAAAGGGTGGCAGCGTGGAATCACTCCTACTGGATACGAAGCAGTCCATACGGCGTTTAGCTCAATCGCCCGGGTTCACACTCACGGCCTTGCTG
This sequence comes from Gemmatimonadota bacterium, assembly GCA_039588335.1. Taxonomy (GTDB): domain Bacteria; phylum Gemmatimonadota; class Gemmatimonadetes; order Gemmatimonadales; family GWC2-71-9. The sequence continues at coordinate 19,210 of JBDGZZ010000019.1, forward strand.
GTGGTCGGACTCGGCATCGGAGCCAACGCCGCCGTGTTCAGTGTGGTAGATGGGATTCTGTTCCGGCCACCACCGTGGGAGCGACCGGAGGAGGTCGTGTGGATCTATCAGGATTCCGACGACGGCGATCCGTCGTCGAGTTCCTACCCGGCATATCGTGATATGGCCGCCCACACGGATCTCTTCAGCGGCGTCACAGCAGTGATATCGGGATGGTCGGCGCGTCACATGACCGACGAGGGCGACGCGCGCCATATGATGGTGTCTTTCGTAACAGCGGGGTACTTCCCGGTCTTGGGCCTGAGTCCGTCACGCGGAACCTGGCTCGAAGCCATACACGATAATCCGGGCGCCGAACCGGTTGCCGTAGTGAGCCATCGTGCGTGGCAGAACTCGTTTGCCGGGGATCCCGATATCATCGGCCGACGCGTGCGGCTTAACGGTGCCTCGGTCACGATTATCGGCGTGGGTCCCCGGGGGTATACAGGAACGACGCCCGGAGCAGACATCGATTTCTGGCTCTCGATCTCGTCGGCCGGCCCGATCGGCGGTGACTTCTTCTGGGCTACACTCGAGCGGCGCGAGGACCATTGGTTCTGGGTGCTAGCCCGGCTGCAACCGGGAGTCACGCCGCAACGTGCGCAAGCGGCAATGGACGTGCTAGCGCAAAGACTGGCCACCGAGTTCCCGCTGCTGAATGACGGCCGCGACATCACCGTGTTTCCCTCGAGCGCTATCCGTGTCCACCCCGATGAGGATGCTATTCTGTTTCCCGTTGGCGCAGTATTGATGGCCGTCGTCGGTCTAGTACTACTCATTGCGTGCGGCAACATGGCCAACCTGTTGCTAGCGCGGGCGTCAACGCGAGGCAGAGAGATAGCGGTCCGACTCGCGCTCGGAGCTACGAGGGGACGGCTCATCAGGCACTTACTGACCGAGAGTGTCATTCTCTCTTTTGCCGGAAGCGGATTGGGTTTGTTGTTCGCTTATTGGATGGGTCGAGTGCTGATGGTCTACCAGCCGTCGTTGCCGGGCGGGGCTACGGTAGAGATCAGCGTGGACCTTCGAGTGCTCGTATTCTCAGTTGTGCTAGCAGTAGTAACTGGAATGTCTCTAGGGTTGATCCCCGCGTTGCGCGCATCGCGACCCGACTTGGCGTCCAGCCTCAAGGACTCCAAAGAAACTCTCGGAGTGAGCAAACGTCCGTCACGCAGACCGCGTTGGCTAGACCTGAGAAACGCTCTAGTGATGTTACAAGTCGCGGTGTCCCTTGTGTTGCTGGCGGGAGCCGGCCTCTTGGTCAAGAGCCTAATGAATTCGCAGAACGTCGATCTCGGGTTCGCGAAACGGGGCATGGCCATCGTGGAGGCCGATGTCCGGGAGGCGGGCTACGAAGGAGAGGCTGCAAGACAACTGTTTGATGCCTACAAACAACGCGTTGCCGCATGGCCAGGTGTGGAAGCCGCTGCGTACGCAACGCGGCTGCCCGTAACGCCCAGTGGAGGATCGAGCACACTCGAGATCGAGGACTACGAGGCAACCACCGGGACGGGACAGGTTGAGGTGATCTACTCATACATCGATCCCGATTACGCCAACACCTTCGAGATACCAGTACTTCATGGACGCAACTTCACTCGGGATGATATGCTCGGGACCGAGCGAGTTGCACTGGTCAACGAAGCCTTTGGCAATCGCTATTGGGGCACAGCCGATGTGGTCGGTCGTCGTTACCGACACCAGGGATATCCTGATTCGTGGGTGCGAATCGTCGGAGTTCTGCGGGACGTGAAAGTACGCACACCCGGTGAGACGCCCACACCTATGTTTTACCGACCGCTGGCGCAGAATTCCGGATGGGCACGGTTATCACTGGCGGTGAGGTTTGCCGGCGACCCGGCTGCAATGGTGCGGACAATGCTGCAAGAACTCCGGGCACTAGATGCCGATGTGCCCGTTAACTACGCCCGCACCATGGACGATCATGTAGACCTGGCTATGGCAACGCCTCGGACCGCCGCTGGTATGCTGGCGTTGTTTGGCGGCTTGGCACTGTTGCTCGCGAGCATGGGTCTGTACGCTGTCGTGGCGTTCACCGTCGCCCGGCGCACAGGTGAAATCGGCATCCGCATAGCCTTGGGGGCAAGCGGGAGAAATGTGGTCGGCATGGTGATCAAGGAAATGATGATCGTTGTGGCCATCGGCGTCGCGGTGGGGGTGGTGCTTGCGCTGATTGCGACACCAGTCTTAGAGAGCATCCTTTTCGATGTCGCACCTTCTGATCCAATGACCTTTGCGGCCACTGCGGCCCTGCTTGCGCTGGTCACGTTGTTCGCTTCATGGCTCCCGGCCCGTCGCGCGGCAGGTTCAGATCCCATGGCGGCATTGCGCAAGGAGTGAGATCATCAATGCCGAGCAGTCCGTTGAACGGTTCGAACTGACCTGAAGTGACCGTCTAGCGGTTTCTTACCAGCACGAACAACCCCTGCTTGGCCGGAACCTGCACGCGCGACAGGTCGACTTCCGTCGCGGCCTGAAGGCCATCGACGGCTGGTGCGTAGGCCCGTTTGTCTGCCGACTCTCCCATAATCTCCGCATCGATGGTGAGACTCACTGTCTCGTCCTGCTCCGACCATGAGGCGAGTGCGATCAATATGCCGTCTGGCCGAACATAGGTGGTGGCCAGAATCCGGGGATGGTTCGTGGTCACCGGAGCATCGTCCAACCAGTAACCGAGCATGCGGCTCTCCGCTATCCCGAACTCGTTCATCATGCGCCACACAGGTCGCGGATCTACGTCGCCGTACATGCGAGCGGTCATGCCGTACAACAGACCGCGGTACGGGTGGCCCCCGTCCTGCAACATCTCTCCCATCAAACCAAACGGCAGTCCCGACACTTCGGTCAGCCAGTAGTCTTCGTCTCGGGCATACTCGAAGTACTCTCCAAACCAGAGCCGCGAAATGAACGGGAAATGCTCCATGTACAACATGGCGCTGTTGATGTGGCCGTCGCGCGGATTGAATTGATTGGCTGAATGAAGGTCGATGACGACTTCGTCGCGGTGCTCGTTTAGCACTGAGATCATGCGCTTGACCGTTTCGCGGCTGAAGGCGATGTCGTCCAGGTAGAGACCGTCGATATGCTGATTCGCGGCCAACCAGTTGAGCCCTTCAACGTAGTAGTTGGTCCAGCGTGACGTGCCTTTGTTGAGCATCGCCGCATCGTCGACTCGCCAAGCGTGCCACGCTGAGTGATAGTCGCTCTCGACGTGCTCCTGCATCCACGAGTGGCCACCGCCCTCGCCATCGTTCAGAATCTCATCGCCGAGACTTCTAAGAGCAAAGAGTTCGTGGGCCCGATAACTCAGCTCACGAATCGTGTTGTAGAGCTTGACCTTGATGCCCTTCGAATGCGCTTCCTCTATGTACGCCGTCTGCAGATCCAAGTTGAAAAAGGGATAGTTGATGTACGGATTGATTTCGTTGGCGTGGTGGATGTTGACCACGGTGCCGCCCCAGGCAAGCACTGAGTCGACAGGCACGTAACGATGGACGAAGCGAGTGTTGAAATGTGCTTCGGTGTCGATCGGCTTGAACGGCGTGAGGAGGAACCGGATGTTGAACTGTAGTGTGTCGCCGGCAGCCATGTGCCGGGGGCCGGAGTAATTCGAAGCGGTGACTTCATCGGTGCTGGTTTCGATGCGAATGCCGCCGCGCCCGTCGTTGAACCATGACTGCGGCATGCGTAGCGGTTGGTTCTGATAGAAGTTTGTATTTAGCGGTCGGATGTATGCATCATCACGCAACACGTACTGTAGTCCTTTGTGTATTCCTCCGAGCCAGACACCTTCCTGATGGTTCTCGATTTGCCACTTCCAGTCGATGCGCTGTGGCCGCTTGCCGCCTCGCAAGCCTAGGCCGAGTATGTACTCGGCGGCGTCCGGTAGCAGCGATACCGGTAACGAGATTTCGTCTACGTTCAGGTCACTCAACGCCTGTACCGTTATCCGGTAGTCGAGCATGCCGTCGTACTCGAGTGCTCCTTCGACTCGCACGGCGACCCGTTCGGATCGGTTCTCGGCCGACCACTCGGCGCGACCGCGTGCGACCTGGACCACGGAGTATGCAGAAGATGCCAATCGCTCCGCTTGCCCGTCGATGACTATCTCGAGATCGATCGGGCGCGCCAGCACCGCCTCCGGTTGTTCTAACAGATGGGTCAACTCTGGGCTGAAATAGCTCAGTAGCCGATCGGGTAGACCCGACGCACCCAGCTCGACGGTGCGACCAAGAATGGTGAGCGAACGCCCATCAACGCGCACTGGATGGAACGGCTCGATAATGAAATCGGGATCGGTACCGACCGTGGAATTCAACCAGGAGAGCCGGGTCATGAATTGGGGATAGTCAAAACCGTAGTTGGCGGCCCGGCCTGGTTGCACGTCGATGCTGATGCCCACCGTCTTACTGCCGCCATCGCCGGTCGATACGGTTACGCTGCCCGAATGCACGCCGGGGGATTGATCCTCCGGTATCTGGAGCCCGATCCAGAGCGGTTGAACGGTCCGGGCCGGTACCGACACTTCGGTTACGAACGACTCGCCCTTCTCGTCGATCCCGCCGCAGTTGAAACACGTGAGGGTCTGACCGAACGATTCGGGAAAGTCGTTGAAAGCCACGCGGACATGGCTCACCGTGTCTTCACCGGCGACCACTGCCAGTTGAAACGTGAAGTACTCTCCCCGCAGTGCCTGGCTGGCGAACTCGCCCGCATGGTTGCGTTGTGTCCAGTGGTACGGGATGAAGTGTCGCATGCGGATGGGATAGTCGCGGTGTTCGGGCACCAGAGCCCAACCATCTTGGGAGGTGGACATAAAGGTGGCCGCTTCGGATTCGCTCGCGATCACCTCCATCGGGAAGAAACTGTGGAACGCATCCACCGATTGAATGTGTGTCGTGGTCGCTTGTGGCAGCTCCGACGGTGGCGTTGCCCGCACGCGCCGGTCCCATTCGGCGTCCGAGGCCGACGCGATTTCCGGGTAGGTCACACGGGGATAGTACCCGCCCGTGGATTCCCACGGCATGTAGTAGATGTGGTAGGTCGCCGACTGCGGGTTGGGCTGGAACACCACATCACCCGACACGTTGTCCACCCTGAGAGCCACAGAATTGGTGACGGGTTGGTTAGTTACCGCATCGACCACCACGATGGACTTGGCTGCGGGATCCCGATCACGCCGCCGCCAGGGGATGGTGGCCAGCACCGCCTCACCACTGGCGCTGTCGAGCACTACAACGGCCCGATGATTTCCCCACGACATCCCCTCCGCACCAACCGCCAGATGCGGTTCCCAATTACCAGCCTCAAATACCACGCCGTCGATGACGTTGGAGATCTCGGGTGCGCGGTACAGTTCGCCGTGTTGTTCGGCACAAGCGGTGAGCAACGTGACGGCTGCCAGTACATGTCGAGGGCGCATCAGCCTGCTCCTCTGTTGACTGAAGGGTTGATACAGAGCCTGATGCTCCGAGTCAATAGCCGTGATTCACTGACCCTGGTAACGGTAGCAACGGTGCTGCTGTTGGCAGCTGGCCGTTTCTCATTTCGAGATGGATCTTCTGACTGAGGATCTCAGCGGGCTATCTTCTCTGCATGAGCAACGCCGACTTTCACATCGAGGTAGCGTCCCACCCCCTGCTTCGGCCGGCGGCGTTTATCACCGTCTTCCCAGAGCCCCTGGGCGAGATGGATACCCCTACCAGCGTGATGGATCTCTTGAAGCTAGAGGCCGACGTTCCTTTTCAGCGCGACGAAGCCCTTCGCCTGCGGGTGCGTGACATGCTCCGGCATTGGGGACACAAGCCGGCGGGCCGGGGCAAGCCTGCAACAGAGTACCTGGTTCGAGCGGTGGAACAGGGTGAACTGGGGAGCATCAACGTGGCTGTGGACATCTGCAATGTCGTCTCTCTGCACAGCGGCTTTTCCATCGCGCTCGTGGACCTGGACCTTGCTCCCCCTCCGTTTCATGTTGGGCCGGGACCCGAGGATGGGAGCTACGTCTTCAACGCATCGGGGCAGGAGATGTCCTTGCAGGGGCTCATCTGCCTCTACGACGCTGGTGGTGCCTGCGGAAACCCCGTGAAGGACGCGCAGCGGGTGAAGACCGGGGCAGAGACCACCAGAACCCTCACGGTCGTATGGGGGGTGGCAGGGTATGAGGAGCGGAGGGACGCGGCCGTGGGCTGGTACCGGGAGCTACTGGAGCGAGTGGGAGGGACGGTCCGGCCGGTCACGGTCGTCTTCGACGCCGAGAGTTAATGCCCGCACCAGCATCCGGCCCAGAAGGTCATCGAACAGGGCGGAGTGCTCGGCCGCGAGCCGCGCACTGATTTGAGACAGATCTCCACCGGTTTCCAGAATCCGAATCATCTCGCTGCCGAGTCGCCCCACGTCCGTCTCAGTGTCGCTCCACATCACGCTGAGTTCATCGCTGCGTCTGAGTGCGGCCAATGACGGAACCGCAAGCAAGTCCAATCGATCCGCGTTTGCACCAACTAGACCGGTGGCATCGACTACCGCCTCGAGCGCCGCTCGCGCGCGATCGGGTTCGCCGAGCCGCTGTTCGACTTGCCCCAAGAGATATTGCACCAGCCTCTCTTCGGGTTCGTAAGGGCGGCCCTGTCCCAGGTGCTCGGGCCACTCGAGCGCAGTGCGCAGGTGACGTTGTGCCTCGTCGTACGCACCGCCGTCGATCGCATCGAGGGCGGCAAGGGTGTGAGCCCGTTCGTACGATCGGTGGCTTTCGCGCGCATTCTCCGATGGAAGAACATGGGTGGCATTTAGGATGTCGAGTGCCTCACGCGCCCGACCGAGTTGATTGAGGGACCGCACCTGCAACAGATCGAGATTGAAATCGTCGGGGAACAGTGCGCGGCCCGCGTCGGACTCGGCCAACGCGTCCTCCCACCGCTGCTGACTCTGTAAGTATCGGATCAAGTGAATCCGAATCGTCCGGTTGGAACGGTCGAGTTCTACCGCTCGACGCAGATCCGCTTCCGGATCGCGTTCGAGTACCTGTTGTAACAGATGAGCACGGCTCATGTACAGCGGAGCGAAATCGGGTGTTTCACCCAGCCCTTCCAAGAGCGACGCCGCTTCGTCTGCTCGGTCGCGCGCCCACAGGTTGAGCGCAAGCAGGTAGGCCCACGACCAGTGTTCGTCATGTTGCACTGCCCACTCGAGCACCGCGATGGTTTCCCGCCGGTAGGGGAATACGAAGTTGAGGTCCAGCTCTCGAGGCAACTGTGACGGATCGTCGTTGAGCCACGCCATCCATGCATGTAACAGCGGATTTGCCGTTAGGCTGGTCCCCAGATCCAGGATTGCGCGGGCGTCCTCATCAGCTCCGCGGCGAACATAGTCGACGGCCAACTCCAGTATAGTTTGATCGGGGTACTCGCTCCGCAGTGATTCGGTCACAAAGGTGGCCGCCGCTGTTTCCGGATTGGCTACGTAGGCCTCGGCAAATCCGAAGTGATGCAGCCGGTCGGTCTCGAACATCTGCCTCCGGATCGACTCATCGATGTCAGAAATCTCTGCTTTGCGACTCGCCAGAGAAAGCACCTGCCAGGCCGGGAGGCTGTAGCTGTGGTAGTCCAGCGCAAGCGAGCCGTACCTGATGGCGTCCTGATAGTCCTCGCCAGCTAGCGCGAGTTCGGCAAGTTGTACGTAAGCGACTGACCGATATGCCGTCGACCGCGCTGCCCAGCCGTACGCCTCGCGCGCATCGGTCACACGACCTAGAGCCCGATAGAGGTTACCGGCGACGAAGTTCGCTTGGGCATCGTAGGCGTCGAGTTGCAGCACGCGAGTCACGTGACGTAGTCCCACCCCGTACAGTCCGCGACGGTACTCCAGATCGGCGAGACCGAGTAACGCGTCATGATTCCACGGCTCCTCTGCCAACGCCGATTCGAACCTCGCTCTGGCCTCGCCATAGCGTCGGCCCTTGACCAATTCGCGTGCCTCAAACCCCAACCGATCTGCGAGCGGGATCTGCTCGCGTGCCGCTGGATCCGTCGCAAACGGCCGGGCCAGCTCCCGCGCGCTGGGATCCGACTTGTAATCCAACCCGAGGAGGGGCAGTTCCACTCGGAAAGTCGTCTCACCCTCCAGGTTGACAACGAACTCGACCGGCTCGAGCGCCGAGAACGTCACCGGGTGCGACGCAAGCAGGCGGTCACCAGATGATACTCGTAAGGTGTCGGTCACGTTGCCGAATGCATTGACGCTAACCGTGATCGTTCCGTTTTCAGCGCTCACATGCATCGCCCCTTCACGCGATGCATCGGTCAACCCACCGATTCCCTCCAAAGGGAACCACGTTTCAGACCAACTGTCGGCCGCCCCGGGTTCAAATCCCACTTGCGTGATCGGATTCACGTCCGCTCCCGGCGAATACTGCACGAACAGTCGCCCCGCCTGGAATTCGATGTACTGCCCGTCCGTATCGGTGAGAAGTTCTTCCCACATGCCCCCCTCCCGTGACAGCGCCCAGAGCCAGAGTTTCTGACCTGGCATCTCTTCGTAGCGCGACCAATGACCGAAGCCATAGTCGTCGTCATGGTAATAGCCGCCGAAGAAATCGTTCAGCTCGCCCACCACGTGATAGGACTTGTGTCCGGCGAACCTGTTGTTGTCATATGCGGGGAGGTAGCGGCCGGCGGTATCGACCGGCCACGTTCGGCTGGCTCCTGAATGGGCCAAGAATGCGTTTCCTGGGATGGACATCTCTAGGTCGTCGCGAGCAAATGCCGCTGCCGTCATCCAGTTGTAATAGGGCTGCTCGAGCGGGGTAGGATTGTACCACAGCACCTTCGTCTCGAAATACGCACGGTCGTCAGGTAGGCGGATCTCGACGCGCCAGTGGGTGCGGGACGGCAGGTCCATTGTCCCGACGATGCAACTCACACTTCCGTCCCAGTTCTCCCTTAGTACGTAATCGACGGGCGTGGCGGTGGATGGGGTGTGGCCGATCACGCCGAAGTTGAACTCGATCCCACCCGACGTCCACGGACCGCGCAGGGCGATGTTTCTGAATTTCATCACCTCATTGCGGTAGATGAATTCATGGCCGGTTCGCTTTACGATCGCACCCCAAACCTTGCCGCCCGCCTCGGGCAGCACAAAGACCTCGATGAAGTCGTTTTCGAGGCGAACCACCTTCCACTCACGTGGAACTCCGTCCTTCGCGTATCCCTCGAATGAGTGATACGGATACAACCGAGCATCGCGTGTCAGGATTGGTATCGGGTTGGGCTCGGAGAACGGATAGGTCGTTATGACCCGCGTTTCCTCCGAGATGCGAGCCGTCTGCGCAGCAATATTGCTCCACGGGGCAGCGAGCGCAGCGCTGAGCAGGATGGTGGTGCGAAACGATGACATGATTTCAGAGTTCAGATTGACGATTTGCGTTTACCCTAGGTCTCAACACCATGGTAAATGTGGGGTCGAGGGTCAAAGACCGCCAATCGTGATGTGGAAAGCCTGCGACGGTGACGCGCGAGCAGTAGCAGGCCAACAGCCTAGCCGGAGCCTTGGCAGTCGGACTCCGGCTGGCGTCATCTGTTACTACCGCTGCAGCTCTGTCGTCTGTTTGCTGTTTATCGTCATCGGCATCGAAAGGTCCATGCTCGGGAGAGATACTACGCCTTCACCTCCACCGTCCGTGTTCGATGCCAACATCACTCCGCGGACGGCATCCCAGATGAACCGTGAGGTTGCTGGACCAGACGCGACGAGATCGAGTTCGGCAGGTGACCCGGTTGGGGTGCCGGATCCCTCCATCTGAAATTCACCTTCGACCAAGACGATCTTAGCCGGGATTCCATTCCAGACTGTGTCACCCACGACGCGTGCGGTACCATCCAGAGTGCTGAAGATGGTCATCTCCGTGCTTTCGGTGGACTCCTGGTGTACTGGCCATGACTCCAGGTCCGTCCCACCTTCGGGTGGGAGCGGCATAAGCAGTTGAGCCAAGAACGGTGCCGGATCGAAGTAGCGCGCCAGTGCAGAGGGAACCTCGGGTACTCCGGTGAAGCTCATCTCACCGTTGGCCGCCAAAACGCCGACAAAAGGCTTGCCAATGAGGTCACCGCCCGCCACCTGTCCAATGCCGGTACCGCTTGTCTCCAGCGCTTCGAAGACAACAGTGACATTTCTTCCCCCGTCTACCGCGCCGCCTATGTCGACAGTCACGGTCGCTTCGATGGTGCCACTCTGGTTCTGCGGCCCCATCGGCGTTTCGATCGCTGACTCCGTTGAGCCGCTTATTTGATAGCGTAATGGGGCATCGGTCGGTCCATATTCGAATACCGGACCCGCTGATCCTCCGGCACATGCACCAGACAGAAGTGCCGCGGTTACGGAAATGAGAAACTTGTGCATCCTTGCTCCTGGTGGAATTGGCTCGGCTATGGGTGCTGACGTTCAACATTGCTGTTTATTTGATGCGTGGCAAGTGGAATGGTTGCGGCTTCGCTGGCGACGACACCCACGGCACCCTAACTTTCGCCATCACTCACTGTGAGATTCTCCGATGGGACGCCTAGTGAACTTCGGCAAGACCACTATCGCACTCACGCTCTGCTGCGTTGCCGCCGGGCTCACAGCGTGCGGCGGTCCGTATCCAGCGCCGCCGCCAACCCGGCAGGTAGTCGTGGTCGACACCATTCACGGTGTCGAGTTCGAGGACTCGTTCCGCTGGCTCGAAGATCAGGGTAATCCGGACACTCGCCGGTGGATAGACGAGCAGAACGCGTACGCCGATCGCATCGTCAATGACACGGCACTGGTAGCCTCGCTGAGCAAGCGTCTACGGGAATTGATGGATGTCGAGGCCATCGGCAGCCCTCGTCGTGCTGGCGATTACGAATACTTCACCATGCGGCGGCAGGGTGAGGAACTCGAAACTGTGTACCGCCGTCCGGCGCCACCTAGTGGCAGCGACGAGGAGCTCACTGCGGACGGTGAATACGAGGTCGTACTTGATCCCCAACCTCTGGATTCGGCGCTCCGGAAGCGTGTCCACATCCGGTCATTGTCGCGTGATGGTCGCCTGATGGTCTACGCCATACGAGGGGGCGGTGCGGACGAGGTTGAGCTTCGTGTGCGCAACCTCGAAGCCGGTGAGGATCTCGCAGAGCACTATTCGTGGGCGCTGTATGACGATGTCTTCTTCGAAGACGATGGTTCAGAGGCGTTCTACTATATTCGCCGATCCCGTGAGACCGGCCCACGACTCTACCGGCACGCGATCGGGACCGATCCCTCCGCTGACGAGATTTTCTGGGGAGAAGACTTCGGGCCCACCACTTTCATTGGAGCAAGGTCCATCGATGACGGCCGCTCGTTCCTATTGACCGCGCAACATGGTTGGACGCGGAACGAATTCTGGGTCATGGATCGGAGCACTCGGCGCATCCGACCAGTCGTGACAGGCATCGACGCGCACCTGTCCAGCATCAATTGGACCGAGGACCAGGACGGATTTGCGAATGGGTCTTTCCTCGTGCGGACGGACTACGACGCCCCGAACTATCGACTGGTCGCGATCGATCCGAACCGGCCGCAACCCGAGCACTGGCATACGGTCATTCCGGAACAGGACGACGTGTTCCTAAGTCACTCGACGATCGCGGACCGGTATTATGTCACCTATCTCCACAATGTCGGCACGAAGATCCGCGTGTTCGAAAGAAACGGCACGCCCGTCGGTGAGATAGAAGTGCCCGAACACTTCAGTGCGAGTATCCGCAACGCTCCGGGAGATGATAGCGCGTACCTCACACTGCGATCGTTCACGACACCCAATACCGAATACCTGGTGAACCTGGAAACCGGTGAGCGCGAGATCTCGGAGCCGGCCAAGGTGACGTTCGCAACGGACGACTACACGGTGCGGCAGGTGTGGTACACTTCAGAGGACGGCACTCGGGTCCCTATGCACGTCGTCCATAGCAATGACATCGAGCTCACCGGCGATCACCCGACGCTGTTGTACGGGTATGGTGGATTCACGTCGGCGATGCGCCCAGGGTTCAGCTCCTTTGCGGCGGTGTGGCTCGAGCAGGGCGGGGTGTATGCCGTCGCGAACATTCGGGGCGGAAATGAGTTCGGTGAACGATGGCACCGGGGCGGCATGCTCGAGAACAAACAGAACGTGTTCGACGACTTCATTGGTGCCGCCGAGTGGTTGATCGACAATGGCTACACCAATCCCGAGAGACTTGCGATTCGCGGTGGTAGTAACGGAGGTTTGCTTGTTGCGGCGGCGCTGACACAACGGCCGGGTCTCTATCGCGCTGTGCTCTGCGCGTTCCCCGATCTCGACATGGTGCGGTTCAATCAGTTCACCGAAACGAACAACATGCCGGCATTGCTGGAGTACGGCGATGCGTCAGACCCGGAGCAGTTCGAATTCCTGCGCCAACACTCACCGTATCAGAACGTACGTGACGGCACGAGGTACCCTGCGGTAATGCTCACGACTGGTGACCTGGATACACGTGTTCCGCCGCTTCAGGCTCGGAAGATGGCGGCGCGTCTCCAGTCGGCGAGCGGGTCGGGGCTTCCGGTGATTCTGCGCTATGATGCCAAGGCCGGTCATGCCGCCGGACGGGGCCGGCCCCTCAGCCTGGCCATCGATGACACGGCGATGGAATTGGCCTTTCTGATCATGCAGACGGGGTTGGGATCAAACGCGGGAGGTGAATCTCCCGATGGTTGATCACTGACGGATCTCAGCCGCCCTCGGGGGTTCCTGCTCTGCTAGCCTTCCCCTTCCTTGTCCGCACAGTTCCGGGCGTAGTCCAAGTCCAAGGTCTTGTCCGTGAGGATCACGAAGTCGCCGAGCCCGCTGTGTTCCTCCGGGTCGAACGAGCGGAAGTCGTCTGCCAGTTCCATTGACACTACGAGGCTCCGAGTCCCCGGCCGATAGAACTGCACCTGTTCCGGAATCCCCGTGAACCGCTCCACGTGAAAACCTCCTACCATGTGGAGCACTACCGCTCCGGGGCTCATCTCCAAGAACGTCGTCACGGCGTACGCCATGGAGGCATCCCACAGGGCTTGCGCATGAACCCCATTCTCCATGAACGCGCCCATGTGGGGTGGGGCTGCAGGGGTCGGGGATTCCTCATCGCGTTCAGTCTTTACCTCACCCCCGGGCGGTGCGCAGCGACGTTCCATAGGCATGTTGGCCATGAGGGAGAGCCATTGCTCCCGGTACGTTTCGCTGGGCTGCGGATAGGGCAGGGGTGGGAGGACGCCGCGGGCCTGAAGCGGGAGGTCGTTCAGTGCATCCCT
>JBDGZZ010000020.1:0-32076 GCA_039588335.1 Gemmatimonadota bacterium
TCTGATACCCGGCACAGCCTCCAGCTCAGACAAGAGCTGGTCGTAGAAGGCAACTCGCGTTTCCTCATCAGGATATCTTACTACTGGTATCCGAATGCTCGCCGAAAGTATGTGATCCGGCTTGAATCCCGGATCGACCTGCCGTAGACGTGAGACGCTCTGAATCATGAGTCCCGATCCGGCAAGCAGGATCAACGCCAGCGCGAACTCACCGACGATCAACAGCCGCCGCAGGCCGTGGCCGCTGCGATCTGCGCGCGACGCCTGCCCGCCTTCACGGAGTATTCGTTGTATGTCGTGGCCGGTACCCTGCAAGGCAGGGGCAAGTCCAAAGAGGACAGCCGCGAGCAGTGACACACCCAACGTGAAGAAGAGCACGCGGCCATCGATCGCTATCTCCGTACTAGAAAGTACTTGCGGCCCAATAGCGATTAGCGTGTTGATTCCCCAGACGGCCAGGAGCAACCCCGCTGTTCCACCGCTCAACGACAGCACGGCGCTCTCTGCGAGCAGCTGGCGGATCACCTGCCGCCGGCTCGCTCCCAACGCCTTGCGAATGGCAATGTCCTTCTGCCGCCCGATTCCCCTTGCCAACAATAGGTTTGCCACGTTGGCACATGTGATCAGCAAGACAAATCCGACCGCACCAAACAACAAGAACAGTGTGGTCTTGTAGCCACTTCTGGCACGGTCGGTTGCCGACGTCACCCTCACGGTCCAGCCAGGTGGGTACGTGCCCGGCAGCTCGGCCTTGATGGTCTCGGCCAGGTTAGTCAATTCCTGCGCGGCTGCCGCTACGCTGACCCCTGACTTGAGCCGAGCCATCGAACGCTGCGACTCGCTGATCCGGTAGTCGTCCGAAAAGGCTTCTGGAGGTAGAGCAAGCGGCACCCAGAATTCGCGATTGCGATCGAAGAAATCTTCAAACTCTGGAGGCATCACACCCACGATCTCGTACGACTCGTCATTGAGCAGAACGGATTCGCCAATCAAGTCTGGAGCGCCACCCAAGCGACGCTTCCAAAACCCATCGCTGATAACAACCACATGCTCGAAGCCGGGCGTATCCTCTTGAGGTAGGAACGACCTACCCACAACGGGAAAGACGCCAAAGGTCGCGAAGTATCTGGCCGACACCCTACTGCCGCTCACTCGAACTGGTTCACCCAGGCCGGTGAGGTTTGCGGACCACCCCCTTGTTACCGCCACACTCTCGAAGCTCTGGGTTCGATCCCGATAATCTCGGAATCCAGGCGCCGACACCCCAGTCACCAGATCTACAGATGGGTAGACATGATTGAGTGTGACGAGCTGCCCCGGTTCCGGATACGGCAGCTGGCGAAGGAGCAGACTGTTGACTACACTGAAGATCGTCGTGTTGGCGCCGATCCCGAGTGCGAGTGTAAGGACGACTATGATCGTAAAGGCAGGGCTACGAGAAAGACGACGTACCCCGTAACGAATATCTTGCAATGCATCACTCATAGTGGCTTTCCTATTCACCCAGCCATCGGTAGGCCTGTCACTCAACAGTGCCGACCGCATCCGGATCCAGTTGTAACGCAACAACAGGAAGAGTACAGTCTGCCAGTACCACCATCGAGCGGTCGACGTACCCGTACGTTGAGTTAGGTCACGATATTCTTCCCGCAGATCACCGACAATGCTCATTCCCGCAACATTCTTGGGAAGAAGTCGTTGCAATATCTTCTCGGCAGGCCTCGGTGGAGTCCCCTTCACGACGGTCATTCCAAGACCGTCTCGAGGCCCTGCCAAAGGCTTAGCAGTGTCTGGCGCGAGGCCCGCAGCGCTCGGACACCAGACGAAGTAACCTTGAATTGTCGCTGCGGCAGGCCGCCACGTGCGTCCGCCGGAGGTACTTCTTTCCACTTCACGTATCCCTTGGCCTCCATCCGGTCGAGCGTCGCGTAGAAGGCCCCCCTAGAGACTGATCTCTTGGCATGGTGCTCTAACTCCCGGCGGACGCCGAGCGAGTAGGCGTCGTCCTTGAGTCGGAGGATGGCCAGGAGCACGAGCTGTTCGAATTCGCCCAATTGTGCTTTGCGTGGCATGGGATCTCCCCCATTGTCTATATTCTAGACTACGAGTCTACTTAATAGACTCTCTTTACGCAAGACGGGCCCAGGTTTTGGGGGAGGTTTCAGACATCAGACCGAACGCCTCCGAACACTTTACAGCTGCACAGGCTGATCGCCCGCCCCAATCCAGCTGTTCTGGTGTATGACTCCGAAACGGCACCGGTGCAGGACACCGCCATAAAACCTCTCTCCCACTCGTTGCTGAGTGTGACGCAATGCTAGAGAAACTGGTGAAGCTGGCTGAGACTTCGGCTCTGTGCATCCTGGTGAACGCTGCATTCCTCGAGCCGATCGACGCCCAGAAGAGCCCCGAGGTCATGCCGCCGGGAACAGTCTCCGGAACAGTACTCGACGCAGGCACCGGAGAGCCACTGGCCGGGGCAGCGGTAGTACTCGAGCCCAAACCA
This sequence comes from Gemmatimonadota bacterium, assembly GCA_039588335.1. Taxonomy (GTDB): domain Bacteria; phylum Gemmatimonadota; class Gemmatimonadetes; order Gemmatimonadales; family GWC2-71-9. The sequence goes on from JBDGZZ010000020.1 coordinate 2,507, forward strand.
GCCGGCTCACTTCGCACGTCGGGGAGTGGCAACTTCTGGTCGAGTGGTATCTCTGTTAGAACCGATGACCTGGGACAGTACCGTTTCGCAGAGATCGCTCCCGGCGATTACCGCTTGTACATAAGAAGACTGGGGTACCACCCTGCCACGGTAGACCTGGGCATGAAGCGGGCACGAGGATTTAGAGTCTCCATTGGCCTGACAGTGCAGCCTATCCGTCTCGAGCCCGCCGTGGGTATCGCCGCAGTTCCAGCCACCTTCAACGACTCGGATCCACTTTCCGAGGACGTCTCCAACCAGCGGGTGACGACGGAGCTATACCGTCAGACTAGGTTCCTGGAAAACGACGTCAGGGTCATAACTCGAGGTGACGTAGTGGAGGCGGCAACCCTGGCCGAGAACGACGTATTCCGCGCGCTGCACAGACTTCCCGGCGTCACCACACGAGATGATTTCACCGCAGAACTCTGGACGCGAGGTGCGTCGTGGAGTCACACGCGCGTGTTCTACGACGGAATGCCACTCTTCAATCCCGTGCACGCGGCAGGAGTGTTCTCCGGCATCAACCCAGATGCCTTGGGGACCGCATTCTTCCATCCTGGAACACGCTCTGCGTCGAAGGGGGAAGGCGCCGCGAGCGTTATTGATCTAACGTCGCGGCAATGGGACCGGAACGATTTTGGTGGAACGGCCGGGCTGTCGGTTGCCAGTGCACGCGTCTCCCTCGGTGGACCTGTTACCGATCGCGGCTCATGGTCACTGGCGATGCGGCGCACGTATGTCGATGTACTGACCGGCCTGGTGTCCGGGTGGGCCGGCCGGATCCCGTACGCTTTTTTGGACCTCGCCGGCCGCGCAGATTTCCAGTTGGGCAACAACATCACCGTAGCGGCCAGCGCGTTGTGGGAACGTGACGAGGTGTGGGGGACCGTACCAGATCTGTTACGGGAGAACAAAGGGCGTTGGGGAAACGCCGCCGGACAGACAACAATATCCGCTCCCTTCGGACAACTCCACACCACACACACTCTGGGGTTCAGCCACTATGGGGGCGCGATAAAGACCGTTCAGTTCGTGGCCGACTCCGGCCTCGAGCTGGCGGTACCCACCCATGAGCCCACCGAGAACGAGATCAAGTACCTGACGCTCAGGTCACGCTTGGAACCTATCGGGGCAACTTCGGCGAGTTCATGGGCTGTGGGATACGATTTGGAGTTTCAACGTCAGCAGTTCATCGGCCCCTACCCCCGCCCGTACCCGAGCGTGTCGTTGCCACGTAAACTGGGCCAGTGGGCAGAGCAACTGCGCCTTGCATTGTGGGGAGAAAAGCGCTTTACCGTCAGAAACCTCACACTGCAGTTGGGCTTGAGAACTGAGTTCGGTGGCGGCGTAGCCAACACCACACCGGTGGAACTTGCCCCCCGGTTGAGCGCTCGCCTTGCAATGACGTCCGCAACGGCAATATCGGCGGGATACGGACGTTCACATCAATACACACAGGCGGTCGCTCCAGCCGGCTCGGGAATCGGGCCTGACCTGCACATAACTGATGTTTGGCTCATGGCTAACGACACTATTCCCGCTATCAAGTCGGATGTTGCGACCGTCGGCGTGGAATCTTGGTTGGGTGAAGGGTGGCTGGGTTCAGCAACCATCTACGGTCGGATTGCCACGGGCGTCACCGTCCCCGACCCCTCGCCAGGCACATTGGATCCGGACCGGCCAATCTTCTGGTCTGCCACCAACCGAGCTGTGGGATTCGAGTTCTCGATCCGCCGCCTGACAGGGCCAATCACGACTTCGCTGGCATACACGCACGGCATCTCTGAGATGCACGCCGGAGAGTTTTCGTATCCGTCTACTTCAGCCCGACGTCACGTTTTCGACGCTACGGCGATGGCGCGACTTGGCAGAGCAGTCAGGCTGGGCGCAGCACTGACAGCATCTAGCGGGGCTCGCTTCACCCGTGTCCACCTTGGACCGGTGGTGTGCGCCTCGAAAGACGTTGTGTGCCCCGACACTGTCTTTACCGCTACCACAATCGAGGACGCCGGGGGAGCCGAGGCACCCGCATACGTAGTGTTGGATCTGGTGGCCGACTGGATCCACACATTCCGATCGTGGCAACTGGCTGTCACGGTGCAGCTCAAGAATGCGCTCAATCGGCAGAACGCCGTGACCTATGTGGGTACCTACTCCGGGTGCAACCAGGATTCACCGATGGAACGGGTGATTCTACCTGGGGTTTGCGACCGCTTTGACCGGGGGCTGCCATTGCTCCCGTTGGTCGGGGTTAGTGCGCGGTTTTGACCGCAAGGTGTCAGCGCTTGTCGCTCGGCATCGTGAGGACCTGTTCCGCTATGTGGCTCGATACACTGGTGATTCCGACTTGGCCGACGACGTCGTACAGGAGACGTTTCTCAGGCTCAGAGAGCGTGTACCGTCGGACGACTCACGGCTCAAGGGATGGCTTTTCACCGTGGCCACCAACCTGGCACGGGACGCCCTCAAGCTGGATCGGCGTAGGCGACAGCTGGAGCGAGAGTGCACTCACGAGTTGCCCCGTCCGGCTCCGACCGACGATCCGTTGGTGCGAACGGAACTCGAGGACCTCAGAAGTCGAGTCCGCCGAGCCTTGGACTCGCTAAAAGAAGAGGAACGCACGGTGTTGCTCATGTACCAAGAAGGATTCCGGCACCGCGAGATTGCCACAGCCGTCGGGACTACGACTGAAGCGGTGGGTTCGATGATAGTCCGGGCAGCTAGAAAGGTGGCGCGAATCGTTGGCCCGGAGAGTGCATTATGACACATCCAGATGAAGGTGCACTGCTGCGTTACCTGGACGGTCAGTTGCTGGCCAGCGAAATAGAGAACGTGCAGGAACACCTTTCAACCTGCATTACTTGCGCCGCGCGAAATGAAGAGATTCGCCGAACGCTCAGCAGAGTAACGGTTGCGTTGCGGGAAATGGATACTGATCCGCGGCGCTCAAGGACAAGAGACATCAGATGGCTGGCCGCTGCGGCCGCGGTGGTTCTGCTCGCCCTCGCCTCAAGCGTGGCGCCGGTGCGGGCCTGGATCCTGAATCGCACACAGGCCTTGTGGGAAGCTGTCGTGGCTTCAGAAGGGGCCACTACAACAATTCCTGACACAGCTCATGTAGTGGAACCAACTACAGCGAGCGTGTCGTTTGTGCCGACGACTGACGTATTCATACTTGAAGTGACCGCACGTCAGGTAGTCGGATCTCTCACAGTAGAGATCGGGGACAACGATACGGCAACGGCGACCATTGCGGGGAACGGCCAGAACGAAGAACTGGTCGTGCTCCCAAACGGCCTTCGCATCGTTAACGCCCCTGGGTCGGTTGCCACATATGTGGTGCAGTTGCCAGCCGGCTTGTCACAGATCGAAGTGGCCCTGGCCGGCGAGCCGCCCGCAGTACTTGATCGCTCCGGTGGCCGACGTGAGTGGGTGATTCCACTGGCTGGACGATGATCCCGGCGCGGTCGCCGTCATAAGATCACCGACTCACTCGTTGTTGGCATGACACGAGCAGCCACGAACGAATGAGCAGAGAGGTAACCAATGCGCAAGACCATTGTGTTGATGATACTGGCGGGGTTGGTGGAGCTTGCATGCGCTCGGGACGGCACGCTGGATCCGCCCAGCAACGGCCTCACCCGAGTGCTGTTGACGGATGCGCCGTTCCCGTTCGATCAGGTTTCGAGAGTAGATGTCTTCATAGTCAGCGTGGCGGCGGCCGACGTTCCCGATACACTTGCCTCGGCTGACCCCTGGGTGACAATCGCCGAGCCCCATAGCTCGTTCAATCTGCTGGAGCTTCAAAGGGGAACGACCACCATAGTCGGTGAATCATTGCTACCGGTGGGATTGTACCAGGCTGTCCGCGTCGTGATAGACGCCGACCTATCCAGCATCACCATGAAGGACGGGTCCGAAGCCGTCGTTGATTGGCAGAGGCAGGGGGAAGTAGCGCTGCATGCCCTAGTGGAGGATCCCTTGGACGTGCCGGTAGAAGGAGCCCAGATCGTGATCGACTTCGACGTCGGGCGGAGCTTTCTGCCGATGGGCAACGGTTTCGTGTTCATTCCGTGGATCCGAGCCGTCAACGAGGCGGCTACCGGGTCGATCGCTGGAACCGTCCGGGGCAGTGACGGACCTCAGGAAGCGCTCCTGCCGGTGCCCAACGCGAGTGTCGGGGTGTACCGCAACACCTCACTGGCTTACAGCGGTGCCGCACCTATTGCGACGGGCCAAACGGACGCGTCGGGCCGATTCCTGATACCATTTGTCATAGAGGGATCGTACGCAGTCCACGTGGACCCGCCAGCTGAATTCGATGCAGGGAGAGCAGTAGAGAAACAGGTGCTAGTGCTCGCCGGCGCTGAAACGACAGTCGAGGTTAGTCTGCCACCCGATACCGGAACCGATTCCAGACCCGTCGTTCGCATTGACGGTAGGAGTTCCATTCTCGTGGGCGAAAGTGTGCCGTTCTTCGCACACATCACAGGTGAGTATGGCGATTCCGTGTCTACACCCCTCGTTGCGTGGATGACCACAGATGCAACAATCGCGAGTATCAGTGGCACGGGGCAGGCTGTGATGGTTACGGGAAACGCTCCAGGTCTAGCCATCATTCTTGCGACCAGCACGGGTGCTACCGACTCTGTACTGGTAAGCGTCGGGCTCACAGACATACCAGTCCAGACCGTCGAAATCACGCCCGTAACTCAAACCGTCAATGTCGGCGATTCCACGGTCGTGCAGGCGATTGTCCGAGATGCGGATGGCCACGTCCTCCCCAGACGTGCTATCGACTGGACCGTCAGCGATCCAACCGTCGTATCTCACATGACCTCGTTCTCTGGTGATTTTGTGGTACTAACGGCGCTCGCCCCCGGTACTGCAGCGATCACCGCGACTGCGGCAGGAAAGTCGGGAAGTGGTACAGTAGTCGTTAAGTGAGTTAGACAGCGGGGAGCAGGGAGCAGGGAGCTCCCTGCTCCCCGTTCTTCACGTCACCAACCGCATTGCCATCAACAGCAATGCGATTCCCAAAACGATCTTAATCGGCCGCTCACCTCCCTTGACCGATACACGAGCGGCCACGATCGCACCCGAAGCATTGCCGACCGCCAGAACCGCCGCCAAAGTCCACGCAACGTTGCCTGTGAAGACGAAGATTGCCAGCGCGGGGATACTGAAGACCAGGATGATCAAAACCTTGTACATGTTCGTTCGGACTAGGTCAATGCGGAGCAGTTTGTGTAGCACGATCATTATGAGAAAGCCCACGCTCGCCTGAACGAACCCACCGTAGAACCCAATCGCGAAGAACGCGACAAACGCGACAACTCGATTGCGGGAGGTTACTTCGCCCTTCGTATTCCTTCTCCTTCTCGGGAATAGCAGTCCGATTACGGAAATCACCAGCACACCAGCTAGAACAGCCCGGAACAACCTCTCGTCTACACGAATAGCTGCCAGCGCTCCGGCGATCGATCCCGGAATGGTAGCGGCCGCGTAGTAGAAACCTGCGCTGAAATCGGAGTATCCCTGCTGCCGGAAGCTGGAAACAGCCGCAACGTTCTGGACGAGGATCGCGAAACGGTTGGTCCCATTAGCGACGGCGACCGGGAGGCCCAGAAAGATCAGTATCGGCAAGGTGATCAGCGAGCCACCGCCTGCCATCACGTTCAGAAAACCGGCCAGGAGGCCGAGCCCGAAAACCCCCGAAAGCAACAGCACGGGCGGAAGCTAGCGCGGCCGGATGCCGATATCCATCTCCCGCCTTCGAGGCCGCCAATAGACCCGTTTCGGGCCCATATGCCCTGCCCCTTGCCACCCGCGGTCCCGCGGGTACTTTCATCCTCCCCGGTAAACCCCAGGGAAGAGCGTGGCAAAGACGGTTGTCGTATCTCTGGCATTAGGCGGCCTGCTGACCCTTTATGGTGCTGAGCGCTATTCGGCGCTGACCACGGAGGAGATCGCGTACGTCTACCATCCCCAGACCGACAACGTATATACGGTAGTGTTCGGTGCCGCCCCCGACCCACAGTTCAAAAAGCAGCTCCTTCTGCCATTTCAAACACCGACACGCGAGATCAAGATCGCCGAAGAACGTGGTTCAATGCTCGGTTTCCTGCGGGAAAAGGCTGCCCGTGATACTCTGTTCAAGACCGGGCTGCCGATAGAACAGAGCGAATCCGTTACCACCGATTACGTGCGTGGCGTCGGCACCACCATGGATTCCGTGCGGATCTTCGGCTACCGCTGGGATTTCCCCGATATGGCGTGGGTGCCGCGCCGGGATTTGGACTCGGAAGACTTAGTGCCGCTCGAGCTATCGGTCATTCTGCCCACGCGCTCGGCGGAGTGGTTCTGGGAAGACATGTATCCGATTGACGCAGTAGTGGTGAAGGAGCAGTTCCATGCGTCGCTGGCCCCCCCCTCCTCGCAACCCAACACGGTCGAGGTCCTCGAGGCGGCCATCATGATCCGAGGTAGGGCGGCTCGATATGTGGAGAAGATCCTGTTCAACGAAATAGGACCCCCCGCCCTGCCGTACGTAGTCTCGTTGGGAGGCACGAGGTAGCAACTAGTTTCCCGCTTCGCCCACCTTCATCTGTCCTCCCAACAACGGTGACACATGTTCGTGCACAACCTACAGATCCTGCATGCGACTTGCCCACCACCGAGCCGCACTCTCTTGTGTCCAGCTCGGGCCAATGCTGCATGCATTCAGAGCCTCTGCCAGCTGATCGACGTTTTGCGGGCGCTCGCCTGGGTCCTTTTCGAGACAGGACAACACTAGCCTCTCCAGGCCCTCGGGAATCGTCTGTTCTGCCCGGGCCGATGGCTTTGTCGGCGCAACTTGCACATGCATCATCATCACTTGCCAACTCGTCCGGCCCTCGAAGATGTAGCTGCCTGTGAGCATCCAGTAGGCAACACAACCCAGCGAGTAAATATCGGCGCGGCCGTCCACCTCATCGCCAACGACCTGCTCAGGAGCCATGAAACCCGGTGTGCCACCGACAGTATTGTCGAGGGTTAGTTGCAGATCTTCCACACCCTCCTGCTCGTGAAACTTGACCAGTCCGAAATCCAGCAACTTCACGAAATCGTAACGACGCCCGTACCGACAAACATACACGTTGGCCGGCTTGACATCCCGGTGAATCAGGCCGGACTCATGGGCCTCGCCGAGTGAGTCACAGATCTGTAGAAGGAAATGGACCGTTCGGGCAGGTGTAAGGGGTCCAAAACGCCGCACCAGTGCATCGAGATCCATGCCGCGCAAGAGCTCCATTACGTAATAGAAGGCACCGCCTCGCTCGACCCCGAAATCGTACACCTGGATCGTATGCGGCGAGCACATCGCAGCTGTGGCCTGTGCCTCTCGTTCGAATCGAGCAATCATGACCCGCTGGGTTTCGGGGTCGCGGGCGACTGTCTCCGGCCGAATCAGCTTGACCGCAGCCGGTCGTGCAAGAAACTGATGTTCAGCCCGCCACACCTCACCCATCCCACCGCTGCCCAAGCGTGATTCGAGCTTGTAGCTTCCCAGGCGTTTTGCTTCGGCCAAATCCACATTCATCCCATGCACGATACGCGACCCCACGTACGCCACCACCACGGCAAACGCCGTGCTCATGCTAGAGGTCAAATACCTGCTGGGCAGAATCTCGATCTGTCCGGTCCACTCCAGAAGCAGCAATCCCAACGGCCTGGTTGCGGCTGCTGCAATCGCTACGACCAACGTGATGCGCGGCGGGCTGGGTACGATCAGAGGGAAGAGAATGATGAGTGGTGTCACCCATGTCACATACGGCACGTCTCCGATCTCGACGTACATGAACCAGGGCATAATCACCGCCATGGCCATGCACAGCACGACCTCATACGCGAGCCCGAGATGCAACACTGTGAGGTGTGCAACCCGCTTGTCTCGAGCAACGAGAACGAGCCCGACGCTCAGCAGGAACGTTGCGACACCGGTCACCGTCCAGACCGGATCGACGACGCCCATGACCCGGGCGGCATACCAAAGATCGATGACGGTCCCGACGCCCATGAAAACGAGCATGAGCCAGCCCAGGGTCTTCAACCTGCGCCGGGCTTTCTCCAAGAGATCGGGCGTTAGGCCGGACCAGGCGAGTTGGGCAGTGCCGCTGTCGGAAATTCGCTGAAGAATCGACTTGTCGGAATTCATGATGGTGACAAAAGATATGAGGAATGTGACGTCAGTCGGGGTTGCCGCAAGCACCTCAGCATTGGATGGTGCCATTGGTCCGCCTGCCCCCGCTCCCCGCTCACCACGCATGTGAACCCCTTGACCCAAAACCAGCTCGCGATTGGGTAATCAACTACCCAAACGGATCTGTGCGCGCCCGCACCGATGGTCGCATATCATTTATTGGCAACCATTTGCGGTTGTCCGGCCTCGGGTGCTGCAATGGCACAGAGTTCGCCTAGGCCTCTTGCAGGAAGACGACCATCGATCAAGTAGGCTGAGAAGAACGAGGGAGCCAATGCTCGAAGCCACAGACCTGACAAAACGCTATGAAGACGGCCTGCTAGCGTTAGACCATTTGAGTCTCTCCGTCAGTCCTGGCGAGATCTTCTGTCTACTCGGCGCCAACGGCGCCGGAAAGACCACCACCATCAATCTGTTCCTCGATTTCATTCCGCCAACCGACGGAAAAGCACAGATCAACGGTGTCGAGGTGGCGAGCGAACCGCTCGAGGCCAAACAAAATGTCGCATATGTGTCCGAAAACGTAATGCTGTATGGAAACTTCACCGCGCGTCAGAACCTGGACTTCTTTGCACAGCTCAGCGGTAACGGACAAATGACGCGCGACGACTATCACATGGTTCTCAGACGCGTAGGTCTCCAAGAAAAGGCGTTCGAGCAACGTGTTCGGCAGTTCTCGAAGGGCATGAGACAGAAGCTCGGGATTGCCATAGCGATCGCGAAGAACGCACCGAATGTCCTGCTCGACGAACCGACCTCAGGCCTCGATCCCAAAGCCGGAGCCGAGTTCATGGCTCTGCTCGGCGAGCTGCGGGACGAAGGCAAGGCAATCTTCATGTGCACTCACGACATCTTCCGAGCCAAGGAGCATGCTGATCGGGTGGGGATCATGAAGGAGGGACGTTTGGTCATGCTTCGAACTCGGGACGAACTCGCTGCAGAAGATCTCGAGCGGCTGTATCTCGACTACATGGAAGTGGAGGCAGCGCGATGATTTGGAAGATCGCGCGGCGCGAAGTCCTCGAGGCGATGTTGACCGGTCGCTCGGCCCTGCTGGGCGCCATTGCCGTCGCTCTTCTCGGTACGGGTCTCTTCGTTATGAACCGCGACTACCAGACGAGGCGCGCCAACTTCGACTTGATCCGGCCCGAGTCAGACCAGCCAATCGCTGTAGCCGCTCCCAATCCGTTATCCGTTTTTGCTCGTGGTCTCGACGACGCGATGGGCCGCAGCTTCGAAGTAAATGCCATCGGCATCAACATCGGGTCGAGCCAGGCAGCGGCCAATCCCCTCTTCGGTTTGTTTCCCACACCGGATTGGTCCTACCTGTTCCGCGTCGTATTCGCTCTCGTCGCCTTCATCTTCGGCTTCGACTTGATATGTGCCGAAAAGGAACGCGGGACGCTCAAACTGATGGTGGCAAACGGTGCCTCACGTGGGGAGATTGCAGCCGGCAAATGGCTCGGCGGATGGTCTGCGTTCATGATACCGATCGGGTTCGCCGTACTCCTTTGGCTCGCCTTGTCACGCCCCGTATTCGGGCTGGCTCTGTCCGGCGCGCAATGGACTCGCGTCGTTCTGTTTCTCGCCCTGGCCGGTATCTACCTGACCGTTTGTTACACAATCGCCGTCGCCATCTCCGCCTTCTTCCATCGCTCAGCGACTGCACTCGTCGCGGCACTCTTTGTCTGGCTGCTCTTGGTGTTCGTCGTGCCTAGCTTCGGAGTCCTGGCCGCCCGTCAGATAGCCCATGTGAGGCCGCTGGCACTGGTCACTGCGGAACGAAACAGAATCTTCGGCAGCGAGATGATAAAGGCATTCGAGGAAGCACGTGCAAACCCGGGCACTTCGCCTTTCCAACAACATTGGGCTGAGATGCACAGACAAGGAGACGTGGTGAGTCAGCGCGTCGCAGGGGAAGTAGGCGCGCTAGCGCGAACGTCCGCAGCGTTGGTACGCCTGTCGCCGGCCGGTGCATTTGACGCCATCTCCACTCACACACTGGGTACGTCGGTTGTCGACGAGGCTCGGTTGAAACTCGATGTGCGGAGACACAAGAACTCGATTCTCCCGACCGTCTTCGAACAATCCGGCAGCAGGTCTGACGCGACGTATCCGGCATTCGTCGCATCCCGTGCCTCACTCGGCGAGGTTATGGCAGCCGGCCGGGCTGACCTATCGGCAATGGTGATCGCAGGAATACTCGCACTCTTGGCTCTCTTCGTAACAGTGAACAGGTACGACATCCGATGAGCAAGACACACCAATCTTCCTGGCGACTGGTTGCGACCAAAGAGTGCCTCGAACTCCTGGTCAGCGGACGGTTCATCGTGGCGGCGTTGATGGTCTTCGGTCTCGTCGCCACTACCATAGGCGTGTTGACACGGACATACGGGCGTGACCTTGCGGACTATGGAGTGGCTGTAGCCGACAGAGACGAGTCGCTGCGTCAGTACGGTCACCTCAACCGCATCACGGCTTGGTCGATGCCGCAACGGCCCAACCCGATGACAGCGATGGTGCGTGGCATCGAGCAAAACGCGAATCTAGCATCACTAGACAACGATCCTCTTGCAGTGGCATATCCGCTGCCGGACTTCGCCATAGTGGTAGGAGTGTTGTTCAGCCTCCTCGCCCTCCTCTTCGCACACGATGCGTTGAGCGGAGAACGGGAGGACGGCACACTGAGACTCCTCTTGGCGCACGACATTTCTCGAGCCGGGTTGGTGATTGGCAAGATTGTCGGCCGCTCGGTCGCTCTGCTCATACCGCTAGTCGCAGGTCTCCTGGTTGGCGGGCTCGTACTCGCCCTTTCACCGAGCCTCGGCTGGAGGATCAGGGAATGGGGAGCTGGCATCGCCGTCGGTTTGGCGGCCGCGCTCTACGTAGCAGTCTTTATTTGCCTCGGTGTGATGATATCCGCGTGGACCCGGACGGCACGCACAGCACTGGTGGCATCCCTTGCTGCCTGGGCGGTGTTCGTCCTAATAGTGCCCAACTTGAGTCCCTACGTTGCCGCCTCACTGCAACCTACCGGCAGCTTGACCGAATTGCAGCGGCGTATGCGTGACATGGGAGACCAAGAACGCGACGAACTGGGAAGACGGCTCGCCGCCGAGTACGCCGGTCCCGTGCGTGAGCGGCATCCGGAGGTCGCGGATTACTACTCCCTGGACCAAGAGGGGAGACGCCGAGCCCTGGCTTCGGACCTCAGACTAGCAGCCGTGGTGGACAGCATTCGAGTACAAACAGAGCGGGGCTGGAATGAAGCAAACAGAATCCAGCGTGAGGCCATGGAGGTGCTCAAGGATGACTTCGAGATCCGGCAGCGCGCACAAATACGTGCCACGGAGATCGTATCCTCCGTTTCACCCTATCCTGCATTCTTGCTAGCAACGCTGGACCTGACGGAGACCGGCGTGCGCGCCGAACAGCGCCGCACGGAACAGCAGGGAGAGTGGGGTAGCAACACGTTCAGGCCTTGGATGATGGCCGTGCAGGACTCGCTGAACCGGGAGGATCCGACAGTGAACTGGAGCAACTCGCACACCGACCTGTCCGGCATGCCCGACTTCAGCTATCAACCTGAGCCACTCGGCTCGCGGGCCGAGGCTGTGCTACCACGGTTCGCGGTCCTCATGGGTTTTGGCCTCGCTTTTCTCGTCTTCGGAATAGTCGGATTCAACAGGTATGACGTGCGATGAATAGACCCCTCAAGATCGCCGCCGTCTTGCTGAGTTGTGTCGGCTTCTCCGCTGCGCACTTGCCGGCGCAGGTGGTCCAAAGCGCCTACGATCCGCGCGACGATCAGTATCGTCTCTTGGGACTGGTTAGAGCGCAAGCCGAGTTCAATCGCATGGCCGCCGAGTACGATCGCGCTCAGGAACTGGCCGAGAAGGGACTCATGTCTCAATCGGAGTTGGCCGAACACCAGCAGGCATTTGAGCGTGCGCGAGTGAACTACTTGCAACAGTCATTGGCGGTCATCTTTGCATCTCCTCACGTCACGATCGACCGCGCTGTGAAGAGCCGTGCAGCGGATGGCGGCAGCTACATTCGACTCACTCTGAGAAACACGACCGGTGGCAGTATCGAGTCGGACAAGCTGTCAGGCCTGATTGAGGAGAGTCTGCTCGAACAGCTTAGACCGGAGGAGATCAGCAACGTCTATGTGAGCCTGAAGGAGGAGCCGGGAACAGCGGGCGCGATCATATCTAGCCCCTACGAACATTACATCTCCCTGATGCGAGTGGGTGAGCCGGTAACCGTAACATTCAAATTGCTCCGTGATGCCGACGAGGTCGTGGTGTCGGTCAACTACGCTGACAAAATCGAAGAGAAGATGATATTCCTCGAGAAGGATGCGTCGGCGAATATCGTAGTGGTGCAGTCAGTACAGTTCTCTCAGGAAGCCGATCTGGGCGGTCAGGCTGTGTACGATCTCCAGCTAGAGCGATTCACTGGTGACGCCAACTCGTTCAGGCTTCTGGCTGTTGGCTTGCCGCGAGACGTTCGCTATGAATTTGCGGATCCAGCAACCGGAGCGCGACTGACGCAGATGCGTTTTCCAGAGGGTGAAAGCCAGCAGGACTTGCAGCTCACCGCATTTCTCCCGCAGCGGACAGCCGAGTCATTTGGCGTTGATATCCCGGTCCACTTCTGGGTCCTGGCCCTTGACGAGGAGACCTACCGTGAGCATGGTGACGTCCTGGCATCCGGTGACTCGAGTGCGATGGATGAGCTGCGGGTGGGCAAAACGAGGTTAGAGCTCCTTCCCCGAGGAGTGGGACGAATCGAAATACGGGCAGTCAACCTATATCACGAGATCCGGCCGGGCGAGTCAGTCTCCATGGCGGTTAGTGTTCGGAACACCGGCAGTCGCAGATTGGACAACCTGAGATTCCGGCTCGACGTGCCTCTTGATTGGGACGCCATCGTGGAACCTGAGTTCATACCGGAACTGGCTGTTGACGCCGAGAGCGATATCACGATCACGCTTACCCCGCCACCGAACGTTCTCGTAGGTGACTACGAGGCTCGACTACGAACCGAATCTGCTGCAGCCGAGCGCATGGTCGAGACGGAAGACAAGACCATTCGTGTGCACGTTGCGGCTGCAGCTAATTGGCTGGGAACCGGTGTGCTTCTGTTAGTGCTGGCAGGGCTCGTTGTCGTAGTCGTCGTATTTGGCCTCCGTCTCGCCCGACGGTGATCCGATTGACCTCGCGGTATTGACTTAATCCACGCCGTCGTGTAGATGGCGACGGTATGAAGAAGCACAGATCGCAGCGCCCGGACGAATACCGGCAGTTGATTCAGGAGTTCACTCGATCGCTCACATTGATAGTCGATGAGGAGCAACTTCGCTCGTCGATTTCGGCCAAACTGCGCGATTTCTTCGGTCTCGAGCGAGTCGCCATATTCCTTCGTGAGGGAGACGGTGCTCCGTTCCGCATCGTAGCTGAACGAGGTATGGACCCGGAGATCGTCCGCAACGTGACGTTTCCGTCCAATGGTCGTCTGGCGCGCTGGCTGAAAGTGAATGAAGAACCTTTGCTTTTGGACGAGAACCCAGGTGTCGTAGCGTTTCTCGACGCACAGGAACGTGATACGCTTACCAGGCTGGACGCGTTCGCGTGCTTTCCTTTGGTGGCGTTGAATCAGCTCAAGGGCTTTCTAACACTGGGACGTTCCGATACAGGCGCACCCCAACTCGACCAAGGAGACAGGGAGCTGCTCTCTTTGTTCTCTGGCCAGGCAGCACTGGCCTTTGAAAACGCGGCACTGCTGCGCGAGCAACGATCACGCCTCAAGCGTCTTTATCGGGCGGAACGACTGGCAACCGCGGGAGAAATGGCCGCCGGAGCGGCGCACGAAATCCGCAACCCGTTGACATCTATTCGTTCCGCGATACAGCACCTGCGCACGGACTATGACGACGAGAGTCCGCGCGCCGAATTGATCGACGATATTCTGGCTGAGGTTGACCGGATCAACGGTATCGTGGGAGCATTACTGTCGTTCGCCCGCCCAGCTGAGCCTCGATTTGAGAGCGTACCGCTGGCCGAGTTGGTGCGGATGGCAATCGCTCTGGTAGATGCACAAGCGCAAACGCAAGGCATAGCAGTGAGTGCGGAAATCGCCGAGGACATCAGTGTAGAGGCAGATCCCAACCTCATCAAACAGGTTGTACTGAACGTCGTGATGAATGCAATGCAGGCGATGCCGAACGGTGGCGAACTCACGATCTCCGCCCTCCCCCTAGCAGGTTTCGCTGAGCTCCGCATGGGCGACTCCGGCCCAGGAATCCCATCTGAAGATCGAGAGCGACTGTTCGATCCGTTCTTCACGACGAAAAAGGAGGGTACCGGACTTGGCCTATCTGTCTGTTACGGGATCGTGCAACGGCATGGAGGCGAAATCGAAGTGGAAAGTGAAACAGGTCAGGGAACAGTGGTAAGGATCCGTTTACCGAGATCGACGGCACCATGAACGGAAGTGTGTTGATTGTCGACGACGAGAAGACGCTGCGCGGGATCGTCACTGCGGTTCTAGAAGAATGTGGGTACGAGGTGCTTGCAGTCGAGAGTGGCGAAGCGGCGTTGCAGTGCGCCCATGACTTCGCACCCGATATAGCCCTGCTCGATCTAAAGCTCACCGGTATGGACGGTGTCGAGACCATGCAGAAGCTTCGCGATGCACTGGGATCCGCCTCACCCACATTCGTTATCATGACAGCTCACGGCACCATCCGCTCTGCGGTTGATGCCATTCGCAAGGGCGCACTCGACTACGTCACTAAACCGTTCGACAACGACGAGTTGAAATTGTCGATTGAACGAGCGTTTCAAATGCGCCGGCTGGAACGACGGGTGGAAGCTTTGGAATCGCAGTTGGAAGAACGTTTCCGTCCGGAAAACATGGTGGGCCAGTCAGGGGCAATGGACGCAGTGTTTCGCATGATCGGCAAGGTGGCGCCGTTGGACACGACAGTTCTGGTTACGGGAGAGACCGGGACGGGAAAGGAACTCGTTGCCAGGGCAATTCATCGTCACTCTGATCGGCGTGAAGGATCTTTCGTGGCCCTAAACTGTGGAGCCATTCCGCCGACGCTGCTCGAGTCCAGCTTCTTCGGACACGAGCGGGGTGCGTTCACCGACGCGAAGACCACCCGACGGGGAGCTTTTGAACAGGCGAGTGGAGGCTCGTTGTTCTTGGACGAGGTGGCAGAACTGTCCCAGGCTGCGCAGGTCGGCCTCCTCAGAGCGCTGGAGGATGGTGCGATTCATCGTGTGGGGGGAGAGAAAGCGATTCCTGTGGATGTGCGGTTCATCGCAGCCACGAACCGGGACCTCCAAGCCGAGGTCGAGGTAGGCAACTTCCGGGAAGATCTGTTCTGGCGCCTGAATGTGGTGTCGATTCACCTACCAGCGCTTCGAGAACGGTCGGGCGACATCGCCGCTCTCGCCGATCACTTCATAGCACGACACAGCGACCGCATGGGGGTGCAGTCAAAGAATCTGGATGCCGAGGCGCTTGCTTATCTCATTGCCTACGATTGGCCCGGCAACGTGCGCGAGTTGGAGAATGCGGTTGAAAGCAGCCTCGCTCTCGCGACAGGCGCCACCATCGCTCCGGCAGACCTACCCACACGCGTCTGTCATTCGTCTGTCGGCGAAGCAGTTCACCGATCTGACTCAACCGAGGAACGGCGTCACACCCTTGCCGAAGCGGTCGAACGAACACGCATCGCGGTGGAGGAGCGAATGATCCTCGATGCGCTGAAGGAGGCTGACGGTAACAGGACGCACGCCGCCGAGTACTTGGGAATCAGTCGCAAGACCCTGTTCAACAAGATAAAGGAGCTAGGCATAGAATTTGGAGGCGAATAGCACGCGGGACCCTACCAGGGCCTCCCATGCCCCTAATGCCTAGGGATGCACCACTCTGAACCGCACAATACTCGCCACATCTAGCTCATCACGCACCACAGCCCAGACGCTGTCACCGCGTACCACGGGTTCCGGTCTCGTTTGGAAAGACTCCGGCACCCGCACGTGTCCCAGGAACCGCCCACCCGGGGCGAACACGTCAAAGGCGGGAGGTTCTTCAAACCGCACTTGAGGCCTGCCCGTGCGCCGTTCTTCCTCACTAGCTTCGGCCTCGGTCATCGTGGGTTTTCCTTCTTGTGACACCAAGACCCAGATGTTCCCTTCAGCGCTGACGAACATACCCTTATACGGTGGCTTCGTGTCCGGAATCGCTGGACCATTCCAATTCCAACCCGGATACTGCCCTCGCATGTTCTCGGTGGCGCGTCGGCGCTGTTCCTCCGCCTCCTCTCGTTTGACAGGTACTGGAGTCCATTCGCGCTCGATGCGTAACACCGCAGTTTCAGCGCGCGCCAGCTCGAAACGGTAGTCCTTACTCACCCCGCCGACGACATAGCCGAGCGGACTAAACGACCAATGGTCGTCAGCCGTGAACGGCACTCTGCTGCGCGACTCGCCCCCTTCCTCTCTTCTCCCAATTATCAGGTCCGCATCGTACTCCCAGATAGGAACGGGAAGCGTGTCCATGATCCCTGCGTCGGCGTCGATCCGCACCAGGCCATATTCCCAGTCCCAGGGAGCTTTGCCGTAATTCGTGAGCACCAACGAGTGAGCGGTCCCGGCAGTATCGACATACAACCGCATTGAGGTGTTGAAGCCACCTGGGTACCACAGCTGTCCGACGTACTCGTCATCCTGGTTGAAGACAGCGATGCGACCATTGCCCGGGTCCCGTACCAACAACCTGCCATCAGGCAGCTTTGCGATGGAACCAGGTCTCTTATACTCACCGGGACCACCCCCCTCGCGACCGACATCGCGCAGGTGGGTGCCATCGGGGCCGTAGGCCCTGATCACCGGTACTTGCTGATCCAGCACGTAGATGACACCGCCGTCGCCAACCGTTATCGCCCTAGGGTTCCCTATGAGATATTCGTCCGGTCCCTCCAGCATCCCGATCGACACCTCGAGCTCGAGATAGGCTGTGTCGCTCCACACTGATCCGGCCAGGGTCCGAACGACAATCGTATCTCCTACGGTGTCGATCACGGCCTGCCATTCACTCTCCGCAGCCCCTCCAGGTGCGTTGGTGCAGCCGGTTGCGCAAATCACACCCGCTAGAAGGATCAGTCTTTGAAGCTTCGTTTGGCGCATCGTACCCCCTACCTAGTTTGAGTTGCCCGCGTTCGCTGGTTTAGACAGGGAAGGCCCTACAAAGGTTGCCCGAGACCGAACGCCGCCGAACACTTCGGTTGGTCAGGTCATGTGCAGGTGGTCCGGCGCCCGCGGCATAGGTGCGGGCCACGGCCTTGCCTGCGGCGTCCTCCGACCTCTCTTGCCGACCACAGTACCTCAATGCAGCTTCCTTTCCTACACATCCATCCAAGGTGCCAAGGTACGGGCACGGGAGGCATCAATGCGCTTGTTCCGAACCGTAACGGTGGCGGCCCTGGCGGCGTTAGTGGCAGGATGCCAGAGCGGGACCACCTTCGAAATTGATTACGAACAGTACACACTCGACAACGGCCTGACTGTAGTATTGCATGAAGACCGTTCCGACCCCATTGCGGCCGTAGCGGTTCTCTATCACGTCGGCTCAAACCGCGAAGAGCCTGGTAAGACTGGATTCGCCCATCTGTTTGAACACATGATGTTCCAGTCTTCACAGCACGTTGGTGAGGACCAATTCTTCCGCAAGATCCAAGAGGCCGGCGGGACCCTGAACGGCTTCACCACCTACGACAACACAGTCTACTTCGAGATCGTACCCAACAACTCTCTCGAGATGGCGTTGTGGCTCGAAGCAGATCGCATGGGGTATCTGCTGCCGACAGTAACGCATGAGGCATTTCTCAACCAACAGGACGTGGTGCAGAACGAGAAGCGCCAAGGTGTAGACAACGTCCCCTACGGTCACACAAGCTACATGATCGGGAAGCTACTCTATCCCGAAGATCATCCATACAACTGGCCTGTGATCGGCTCATTTGAGGACTTGGCCAACGCAACAGTAGACGACGTACGTGGGTTCTTCACACGGTGGTATGGTCCGAACAACGCAACGCTGGTCGTGGCTGGCAATTATGACGTGGAGCAAACCAAAGCGTGGATCGAAAAGTACTTCGGCGAGTTGACCTCACCTGCCACTATCACTGACCCCGATCCGCAGTATGTGACGCTCAGCGAGACGAAGAGGGCGTATCACGAGGACAACTTCGCGCGGTCTCCCGAGCTCAACATGGTCTTCCCGACCGTCGAGAATTACAGTGCCGACTCGTACGCACTGCAGTTCCTCGGCCAACTGCTGTCAGATGGCAAGAAGGCACCACTTTATAAAGTGATTGTTGAGCAGCGAAGTCTGGCACCATCAGCGTCGGCCTTTCAAAGCAGCCAAGAAATCACCGGATCCCTCCGATTCCGCGTACGTGCGTTTCCCAACACCAACCTCTCGGATGTCGAAGCTGCCATATTCGAGGCGTTGGAACTGTTCGAGGAAGAGGGCTTTACCGAGCAAGACGTCGAGCGCATCAAGGCCGGGCTGGAGACGAGCTTTTACAACGGTATCTCTAGTGTACTGGGCAAGTCGTTTCAACTCGCCTCCTACAATGAGTTCGCGGGTTCTCCCGGAGCTATCGCCGAAGATTTCGAGAACACGCTTGCTGTAACCAGCGATGATATCTGGCGCGTTTACAACCAGTACATCAAGGGACAACACTTCGTCCTCACCAGCTTCGTTCCCAAAAACCAGACCGAGTTAGTGGCTGCCAACTCGGAGCGGTTTCCGATCGTCGAAGAGACGATAACCTCGGCAGGGGTGGCTGGTGCCGCAGCTGAAGCCGGAGGTGAGATGGCTTTACTACCCTCCAGTTTCGACCGGTCAGTTGAGCCCTCCAAAGGTCCAATACCTGACGTAACCATTCCTGAGATATGGTCTCACACCTATGCCAACGGTCTGCACGTTTATGGGATCGAGCACAGTGAACTGCCGTTGGTCCAATTCGGACTCACGCTCAGGGGCGGCATGCTCCTGGATGATATTGAGCAGGTCGGGGTCGCAAACCTGATGACCGACATGATGATGGAGGGCACGGCCAACAAGACTCCGCTCGAGCTGGAGGAGGCGATCGACGAATTGGGAGCCAGCATCAACATGTTCACCGGCAGTCAGTCGATCACGATCCAGGCAAACACCCTCAAGTCGAAGCTCGGCGATGTATACGCCCTTTTCGAGGAGATACTGCTGGAACCGCGCTGGGACGAGGGAGAGTTCGATCGCATCAAGCGCGAGACGATCGAGACGATCAACCGAAGGAACGTCAACCCTTCGACGATAGCTGTGAACGTCTACAACAAACTGCTGTACGGCGAGGACCACATTCTCTCAAATGCTACTCTAGGTACGCCTGAAACGGTGGAGAGCATAACGGTCGAGAACCTCAGGGCATTCTATGAGGCCAACTACTCGCCATCGGTTTCGCACATTACTGTTGTGGGAGATATCTCGCAGGACGAGGCAATCGCTCTCTTTGCCCCCCTCGAGGAAAGCTGGGAGGCGAAAGAAGTTGAATTCAAGACGTATGAGGACCCGCCCGCACCAAACCGCGCACGCTTGTACTTCGTCGACGTTCCCGGCGCCAGGCAGTCGCAGATTCGTATAGGGTACCTGGCAATGAAGTACACCGACCCGGATTACTACCCGGCGACTGTAATGAACTACCAGTTGGGCGGCAGCTTCAACGGCAGGGTCAACATGATCCTGCGTGAAGAGAAGGGTTACACCTACGGTGCGCGATCCGGTTTCTCCGGCTCAAACCATCCAGGTCCTTTCACCGCTTCTTCTGGTGTGCGGTCCAACGTAACACTCGAATCCGTACAGATATTCAAGGAAGAGATCGAAAAGTATCGTGAAGGAGTTTCCGAAGCAGATCTAGCGTTCACCAAAGCCAACATGATCCAATCGAACGCGCGCCGGTTTGAGACGCTCGGAGCACTCCGCGGGATGCTGAACTCCATCGGGACGTACGGTCTGCCGTTCAACTATATCGAACAGAGAGAGGGAACCGTACGTGACATGACGTTGGAGCGGCACCGCGAGCTGGCCCAAGAGTACTTGCCCGCGGAGCGGATGACCTACCTCGTGGTTGGGGATGCCCAGACCCAACTCGGGAGGCTAAATGCCGTCGGACTGGGTACCCCGATCGTTCTCGATAGGGATGGAAACCGAGTTCGCAGGTAACCCCTTTCCTTCTTCCCCTTCTTCCTCTCATACGAGAGGGGGAAGGGAGAGGAGAGCCTACCTCCTCCTAGATCCACCTCTTCTAGACAGTACCGAACGCCCTTGCCGAACCGGCAATTGCCTTCGTTCCTCCGGCTGGATCGGTGCTACGGCCGGCTCGAAACCCGGCATCACTTCGCGACGGAAGGTTCGCCCCATCAGCTTCTCCACGTCGCACATCAGCAACCATTCGTCCGGCGACATGAGTGTCAAAGCCACCCCTTGTGCACCTGCACGTGCCGTCCTACCCACACGATGCACATACACCTCGGGATCGTTGGGCACGTCGTAATTGACCACCATGACAATATTGTCGACATCGATACCGCGGGCGGCGACGTCCGTCGCGATGAGGACCCGCGCCTTGCCTTGTCTGAATCGGTCCAGGGCCTTGTTGCGGGAACTCTGCGTCTTGCCACCATGAATCGCCGCCACGTCGTTCCCTTCTCGGCGGAGCTGGTAGGCGAGCTTGTCCGCACCATACTTGGTGCGCGTGAACACCAGGGTGCGACCCTCGGGCACTTCTTGCAGCATCTGCGCTAGCAGACTGCGTTTGTCGGACTTGTCGACAGCCACGAGGAGGTGCTCAACACCATCGGCGGCTTCCGCCCGCCTCCCGATCTCGACCGCCGCGTGCTCGTTGAGCGCTCGCCGCGCCAGCCGATCCACATCTCCCGAGATCGTTGCGGAGAAGAACATCGTTTGCCGCTGACTGGGGAGAGTCCCGAGTATCTTGTTGACGTCGGGAGCGAACCCCATATCGAGCATCCGGTCGGCCTCATCGAGCACCAGCACCTCTAGCTTGGAGCTGTCAACGTGGCGGCGACCAATGTGATCCAACAGCCGTCCCGGCGTCGCGACAACTATATCGACGCCGTCTTTCAGGGCCCTAGTTTGCGGTTCCATACCGACCCCGCCGTAGACAGCGACAGACTTCAACTTGGAGTGGCGTCCGTAAGTTCGGGCACTGGTCAGTACCTGTTCGGCGAGTTCCCGCGTTGGCACGAGTACCAGGGCTCTCATCACGCCACGGGGACCCCTACCCAACCGTTGGATTATAGGCAGGAGAAACGCAGCAGTCTTGCCTGTTCCGGTCTGTGCCGACCCCACCACGTCACGGCCCTGTAGACCCAGGGGAATCGCTTCCTTCTGAACTGGGGTCGGTTCGGTGTATCCCTGTTCTTCGACGGCCCGCAACAATTCGGGCGCAAGGCCCAGTAAATCAAATGACATTCTCTTACAAATGCTCCTATAGCGGTATGCGCTTGCATGCCGGCGACATCCGTGTCACCGGGATACAATGCTCCATTTTGTCTGAACCTGAGGAATGAAGCGACGGGCCTGGGGACGCGCCGGTACCCAATCCTGAGCGGGGACCGTTCTATAAGGGAGAGAAGATGCCAGCTCGCGGTTCGTACTACAGCTTATAACTATAACTGGGAGAGGGGGTTGGCGGTAGTGTCGGTCACTCAACCATTGGAATACCCAGACGTTCTTTCACCTCGACCAGCGCCAACTCCGCGGCCGCCCGCACCCCCTTTTCCCTATCTTCGGTAAGCTGCTCTAGTCTGTCGAGGATCCGGGGATCGTCGGCGTGCCTCAGGCCATCGATAGCTGCTACGCGCTGTTCGATGGATTTCCGGCCGACTATTCGTCCCCCCGGTTCGGCTGCGGAGACGAGTGCCTGCACCGCTTCCGGCGTCCCGATGCGACCCAAGGCCAAATAACAATCGCGACGAACTTCTGGCCTGGTGCTGTCCTCCTCCGCGACCTTGAGGATCGGCATCGCGAGTGCGCTCGATTTCTGACCCTCCACGCCGGCGATGACAGCAGACCGCGACACCTCGTCATCTGACGCCACCGCCCTTAGCATATGCTCGACCGCCGAACGGTCTCCGATCCTGCAGAGTGCCATAACCGCCGCACGGCGCACCCTTGGATCCCCGTGCTCTACTGCATCCGCCAAAGCCGGTACGGTCTCCTTCAAGGCCAGATCTCCCAGGATCTTGGCAACACTCTCGGCGATGGGCCACCGCTGGTGTTGGAGCAGTGGCAGAAGTGGGCGCACATCGTCCACCAGAGGCCTGAGCACGTCGGAATAGATGCGAGCCTCGTCTACATCCACCGCGGCGTCCAAGCGTTTGTGCAGAATCTCGAAGGCCGGATAGCCCGCCCGCTGCAGCACCTGCTCCGCACCACCTTGGAATCGGTGGTCCAGCAGCATGTCTGCCGCCGCCTCCAAGATGTCACCCTCGAGTAGACGAATGAGGGTGATTCCGTACGCACGCCGGCTGGCCTCGTCGGGCGCATTAGACTCGAGATCGACCAGGGCTGCAAGTGCCGGTAGCCCTCGTTCCACCCTATCCAGCTGAATCTGGTCGGTTATTGCGGCCGCGACAGCGGACAATCTCCCCAGAATGTCGCCTTCGTACGGCGAGGCATCGAGAGCGCCCAACGCCGACTCCAGAGACTCGACCTTGCCGTCCTCACCCCGCAGTCCCGAAAAGAACTGCACTTCATCGACCGCCTCAGGCGCCTGCTCTTGGTCGGATTCCACCATCGGCACATCTACTGATGCCGACACCGCATCAACGCCGTCGTTTTGCGCACCCGATACGACTCGCACTGTTCCACCGTGGAGCATCAGGCCACCATCGCTGAGATGTGAGGCCAGACCTCTGAGCAACGCTAGCAGGTCGGCTGGCGCAGCTTCCTTTTCGATCTCGATAGACGATACGGTGTGGTTTCGCAGCTGCACGAGTAGCGCGGGCACGTTGGGAAGCGACGTCGGGACGGGACTATCCGCGACCTGGAGTGCAGCACCATCAATTCGCAGGGTCACGGCGCCTAGCTTGGATAACGCGACAAGAGCACGAAGTGCTGCCTTTTGCTCAGGCACCGCATCGGGCATGGTACGGAAGAGCTCGACCGCACGCGCAAGGGTGACGACGAAATGTTCGGGGTTCAACATGCCGGCGCGAAGATAGTATTCGCCGGCTGGCATGACAACAGACTGACCTTCAAGTCACCTCCGGCACCTCGGCCCGCACCATCCCTATCTTCCCTCCCAGCATGAGTGGTTGGCGTATCGAGAAAACGCCAAATCCGAGAAAATGGGGAGGCCGGATTGCCATGCCGCGGGGCTGTGCGTCGGTTATCTTACTACTTCACGCATTCCAGGTCGTGGAGCATTTGACATACTCTCCAAACCCCCGCTTCGAGGTGCGCACCCCACGCATCTGCGGCCAGCCTGATTCTCACGTTTCGTTGCGCCATGCCAAAAACAGGGTTCTTGGCCCCCGTACTGCCGCGACCGCCACGGAGCTGGCGACCCCCACAGCGGGGATTCCCACTCAAAAGAAACTGACGGAGATCCATAATGAGTCTGTTTTCAAAACGGACGGCTCTGATCGACACGGAGAACGCCTTCAAGGTCGGGCCCTACATTGCCCAGATAGAAAACGCTGGAAACAAGGTCATCAAATGCAACCTTGGTGAACCAGATTTTGCACTGCCCCAGCACATCCGCGAGGAGGTCAAGCGCCAGATCGACAACGACCTCACGCACTACTGTGACCCGCAGGGCATCCTACCGCTTCGGGAGACGGTCGCGCAGGAGATGGGAACGAGGCGCGGCCTTGAGTTGACACCGGATCGCGTCGTCGTTTTCCCCGGGGCCAAGCCCCCGATTGGCTTCTGTCAGCAGACCTATTGCGATCCCGGCGATGAGATCATCTACCCCAGTCCCGGATTTCCTATCTACGAGTCGTTCATCGACTACGTCGGAGCAAAACCGGTCCCTATTCAGCTTGATGAAGACAAGGGGTTCGCATTCACTGGAGCCGATTTGAGCGGGCTGATCACGAAGCGTACAAAGCTCATCTTCATCTGTTTTCCGTCCAACCCGACGGGGGGCGTGGCATCGAAGGAACAACTCCAGGGCATCGCCGACGTGATCCGAGAGAAGGCACCGCCCGATTGCCGCGTCTATTCGGACGAGGTTTACGAGAACATCCTATTCGACGGCAGTGAACACGTCTCTATTGCGTCATTCCCAGACATGGTCGACCGTACGATCATCGTTTCGGGTGCGTCCAAGTCGTACTCGTGGACAGGAGGGCGCATCGGCTGGGCCGTTTTTCCCACCACCGAGGAAGCCGCCGTCTTCAAGAACCTCAATATCAACTACTTCTCGTGCACAGCCGCATACAACCAGATGGGCGCCAAGCTCGCCATTGAATCTCCCGATAGTAAGGGCGAGATCACCAAGATGGTCGCTGCGTTCCAGGAGCGCCGGGACCTCGTCGTGGGAGGCTTGAATGCAGTCGACGGGGTTACCTGCCAGAATCCCAAGGGTGCCTTCTACGTGTTCCCCAATATAGGCGGGGTTTGCCAGTCACTGGGCGCGGTAGACGCGTATCAGAACCTTCCAGACAACATCCGGGAATGCACGAGCCCGTCGACGCTATTCCAGATGTTTTTACTCTTCGAGTATCAGGTCGCCACGATGGACCGGCGGTCGTTCGGCAAGATCGGAGCCGAAGGAAAACACTTCCTACGGCTCTCCATTGCTACCGGCATCGACGACCTGAAAGAGGGGGTGAAGCGCATCGCCCAGGCATCGCAAGATCGCGATGGCTTCGCCAAGTATTTGGACAGTGGCAAACCGTTGTACTGAGTTCAGTTGCTGAAATACGAGCTGGCGGATGCAATTCCGATCCAACAGTCCAACGACCGGGTCCACTGGTTCTCACGGACATAGGAACGAATAACGGAAAGGAACAGAGAATGGCCTTCACACTCGGAACACGACGGGCGACATACGTCGACATCTCCGAGGAGTTGGAGAAGGGCGAGGCTCCTCTGTCGTCAGAGGACGCGTCCGTCTTCGAACAATTCGACCTGATTTATCGCACTCTGTGTGCGATCATGTATAACTACGTTCCGACATCGGGGCACCCGGGCGGATCGATCTCGTCGGGTCGGTTCGTAGCCGGCATTCTCTACGATGCCATGGCTTACGATGTATCCGATCCCGATAGACACGAAGCTGACCTCATCTCCTATGCTGCCGGTCACAAAGCGTTGGGTCTCTACGCAATGTGGGCGTTGAGAAACGAAATCATCCGGATCGGTGCACCAGACCTCCTCCCGAAAGACGTACGTCTGCAATTGCGGCTCGAGGACCTACTCGGCTTTCGCAGGAACCCTACGACTGAGACCCCCCTGTTCAAGCAGTTCGGGGTCAAACCGCTCGATGGGCACCCCACTCCTGCAACGCCGTTCCTGCGGCTTTCGACCGGTGCTTCAGGCGTCGGTGTAGCCTCATCTCTGGGACTTGCCTTCGGCGCCAGAGATTACTACGGCGAGAACGCACCGCGAGTACACCTCGTCGAGGGAGAGGGAGGGTTGACACCCGGCCGTGTGTATGAAGCACTCGCCGCCACAGGCACGGCTTCGATCAATAACGTGATTCTCCATATTGACTGGAACCAAGCCTCGATCGACTCCAACCACGTGTGCCGTGATAACGGTAGACCGGGGGACTACGTCCAATGGACCCCACAGGAACTCGCCTACATTCATGACTGGAATGTGATTTCCGTACCCGACGGCACCGACATCCAACAGATAATTGCGGCACAAAGGCTGAGTATGGAACTCCCAAACAGCCAGCCGACTGCGATCGTGTACCGTACGACCAAGGGTTGGCAGTACGGAATCGAGGGCAAGGCCTCGCACGGAGCGGGTCACCCGCTGTGCAGTGCCGGTTTCTACGAAGCAGTGGCACCGTTCACAGACCAGGTCATCGCCGATCTTCCCAGGTGCGAGGGTCGTTCGCAACGCTGTGAAGGAGCCAACCAGGAGATCGTCGAAGAGTGCTTCTGGGAAGCCCTGCAAGTCGTCCGGAACAGTCTGGAAGGGGCCCGACCGGTTGCCACTGCGCTTGCACAGCGCCTAGTTGATGCGCGCAAACGCCTCAACAGCGCGGGACGCAAACCGCGCGCCAACGCCCCCAACGTCGATGCGCTTTACGTTGCCGCTGCAAAGGTCGGCAACAGAACACCTGAGGAATTGGAGTTAGAGGTTGGCTCTCAAACGACGCTACGCGGAGCACTGGGCAACGCTTTGAACGTGCTCAACAAGGCCTCAAACGGCGCTATCCTGCCCGCCGCTGCGGATTTGCTTGGTTCAACCAGTATCAATGCTGCCGCCAAGGGGTTCCCGGAGGGTTACTACAATGCAGCCACAAACCCTGACGCGCGCATGCTTTCAATCGGCGGTATCTGCGAAGATGCAATGAGTGGCATCATGGCTGGCCTTTCAACATATGGCTGCCACATTGGCGCTGGGTCCTCGTACGGTGCATTCATCGCTGCGCTGGGTCATATCGCGTCACGGTTGCACGGGATCGGCAACCAGGCAAGACAGGAAATCAAGCAGGAACCGTACAAGCCCTACTTGCTCATCTGTGCCCACGCCGGGCTCAAGACCGGCGAAGATGGGCCGACACATGCCGATCCACAGCCGCTGCAACTGCTCCAAGAGAACTTCCCGCGAGGTACGGCGATCACGCTGACCCCGTGGGATCCACAGGAGGTGTGGCCGTCGCTGACGGCGGCGCTCGCCAAGCGTCCAGCGGTAATTGCTCCGTTCGTGACACGGCCAAACGAGACGGTCCTGGATCGAAAGGCCTTGGGGCTCGCACCACCCAGCGCCGCCGCGAAAGGCCTGTACAAGTTGCGCAGAGCCAAGGGCAAGAGCGACGGAGCCGTCGTGCTCCAAGGAAGCGAAGTCGCCTACGGTTTCGTGGAGATCGCGTTGCCGTTGCTCGAGATGGCGGGCGTTGACCTCGACGTCTATTACGTTGCCAGTGCCGAGCTATTCGCTCTGCTCCCCTCTGCAGAGCAGAGACACATCTATCCTGACAGGATCGCTCAGACCGCGATGGGGATCACCGGGTTCACCCTCCCAACGATGTACAGGTGGATCCGATCCGACATGGGCCTTCAAAGAACTCTCCATCCGTTCCAGAAAGGCCGATTCTTAGGAAGCGGCCCCGGTGAGAAGGTGCTCAAGGAAGCCGGTCTCGACGGAGAGAGCCAATTCGAGGCAGTAATGAACTATGTGGAGGCTACACCACGTGTAGTGGCCTGATTGCAGTCCGGCGAGTGGAGCGCCGGGTTCCAGCACTTTGGGTCATCGCCACCGCCTGAGCGGTGGTGATGACCCATTTGGAAGGCAAGACGACCACGGCGTTTTCAAATGACCTCGACGGCCTCAGCCCGTACCCACCCCACTTTCCCGTCCGCTAACACCACCTCCAACCACTCATCGGCACGCCGATCGATACGAACCTTGGTGCCTTCGTGTACTGTAAAAACTAGGAGCGCCGCGTCATCCGACGGCGCCGACTGAACCGGCACTTCCTCAACCATCACCACGGCTTCCTCAGGTTGGCCGATTCGTAGCTCCTGAACGACTGAGTTGATTCCGAAGATCACTACAACCGCTGCGCTGCCCGCAGCGACCCAACGGCCCCAATCAGCCAATACAGTCCCGCGCCGGAGAATCATGGCTACGACCCCTACCGTCGCCACCACGTATGCAATCGCCAGTATGAGCCTGAGTAACGACATAGGTAACAGGTGCACCCACCAGCCCACGGCTTTGAACAACCAAAACCGGGGCAGCGGCGTGATCTCGTCCGTGGTCAGCGAACCGGCCAATTCCAGGTTTGCGCGGACATCGGCATCTCGTGGCAACAGCCGCTGCGCGCGTTCGTAATAGAGGATTGCGTGGCCCAGATCACCCAGTTTGAAATAGGTGTTGCCGATGTTGAAGTAGAGTGAGCCACTCTCCAAACCAGCGTCCACTATCCGTTGATAGTTCTCCAGCGCTCCACTGTAGTCGCCCTGCTGGTACAGTCGGTTACCCTCATCAAAGAAGCTCTCTTGCGCCGGCGCAGTAGTGGCTGACGCAACAGACACGATCAACAGGGCCGTGACCCGCGACATCGAACTCAACTTGTCAGCCCCTGGTCCAGCTCGGTCATTGCACGCTCAGTGCGCTCGAGAAACGCATTCATCTCATCTCTGTTCGGCTCCGCCGGGGCAAACCGCTGGCGGTCGCACACATCAATGCAGCCGAGGTACTCATCGGCTACCTCTTGCCTGACTCCGCACTGCATGAGAGCAACATTCACACTCTCCTTGATCAGACCGGCCTCAGCCAGATTGAGCTTGTCACCCAGGAAACCCTGCAGCGCACGTGCGATCTCGGCGTAGAACTCCCTTGGTGCTGCCGAAGACTTGAGCGACTGTGCACGTGCCAGGCGTTGTTTGGCGACGCGACTTGCGCGACGGCGGCGGGCATACGCGATGTCTCCCTTCAGGCGGTCACGATGCCGGCGAAAGCCCCAGGCACCGACCACCATACCGAGCGGGACAATGAACACGATCCAGAATCCTGGCAGTGCGAACAACCTTTGGTCCTGCGGTTGAAACCTGGGAGCAGCGATCCGAATGAAGCGGATATCTTCTCTCAACTGTTCGATGCTCCCCCTGGTACGGCCTGCGATCACGGGACCCTCGACTACATCACCTGTAACCTCTATATCGATCGGCTGCGTAGCTGCTGTCGCGTAGGTGCCGCTGTTAACATCGAAGTAGTCGATTTGCACTGGGGGGATCGTTCTGGTACCAGGCGTTCGAGGAATCAAAACGTACTCGTACACTTTGCTGCCTCTTAAGCGATCACCAAAACGATCGACTCGCTCTGTGACCTCGGGCGGATAGACCTCGAACCCGCTGGGGAAATCGATTTCGGGCTCGGGCATCGTGCGGACATTGCCTTGCCCCCCGATGCGGACACGGTAGGTGAGGGCCTCGTTGGTAACCGCTCGAGTGTTGTCGATTGTTGCAGCAATGTCGAAGTCACCGACCAGACCACTGAAGTC
>JBDGZZ010000021.1:0-30926 GCA_039588335.1 Gemmatimonadota bacterium
CATTCGAGTGGGCAGCTTTCTCAGTCTGAAGTTCAGCGGCGAGAGTTACATATACAATCCGGATTTCCTCAACAGTCTCGCCGAAGAGGTCAATAACCTTCAGAACGATCTCAATCTCTCGGTGGGGTTTGGAATACCTCTGATGGGACTCGGTGCAGGAACCTGATCACCGAGCGACCGGGAACGACAGGCCCTGTTGTCGGAACAGCGACTGCAGGGCCTGTCTCTTACTGCCTTCCTGCCTCCTACTTGTGGCTTCGAATCATGGAGCGAGCTAGTAGCCCGCCGCCTCCCGCGGCGGACCACCGTACGGCGACTCGCCCCGATTAGGTCATTTCGAAACCGCTCTCTGCGAGCTTGTGCCCGTGTTCCTTCGCATTCTCTCCGGTCTCGTCCTCGACGACACGGCCGTCGAACAGGTGGATCGTTCGGTCCGCGTACTCTGCGTAACGCGGATCGTGGGTCACCATGCAGATCGTGGCGCCTTCCCGATGGAGGTCGCGCAACAGCTGCATCACGGCCTCACCGTTGGTGGAGTCGAGATTACCTGTTGGCTCGTCGGCCAACAGGATCGCCGGGTCACCGGCCACGGATCGCGCCACTGCAACACGCTGCTGCTGACCGCCGGAGAGCTGTGACGGATAGTGCTTCATGCGGTGAGACATGCCTACCTTCTCCAGCGCTTCCTGAACGCGCTTCTTCCGCTCGGCGGAGGGCATGTCACGGTACGTGAGTGGTAATTCGACGTTCTCGTATACGGTCAGATCGCCAATCAGGTTAAACGCCTGAAAGATGAACCCAATCTGCCGATTTCGGATGCGCGCGCGCTGAGATGCCGAGATATTTGCAACGGGCGTCCCCGCCAGGGAGTAGTTGCCCCCAGTTGGTGTGTCCAACAAGCCCAAGATCGACAGCAGCGTCGTCTTGCCGCAACCCGAAGGCCCAGCGATCGACACGTACTCGCCCTCGCGAATCTCGAGATGAATATCGGAGAGCGCGTGTGTCTCGACCTCGTCCGTATAAAAGACCTTCTTCACGCCCTCGAGCCTGATCAACCCGCCGTTTTGTTGCTCCATTAGGATTCTCCGTCTGACGTCCGTTGCTGTGATCTCATCCCCGAATGCGCACGCGATCGTACGCATCCCACTGGGACATGTCCGTTAGTACCACGACCTCCCCAACCCGGAGGCCATCCATTATCTCGATGTAATTGACAGAACTGCGGCCGAGGCGAACGTTCGTCCGCTCCGCGTGACTGCCACCCTCTACCAGCTTGAACAGCCCGACCGTGCTGTGAGCCTGACCGTACGCCGGGCGCCCGACATACAGAACGTCTTCGAGGCGTTCGATCTCGATGATACCCTCGACTGCCAGTCCGGGACGTGCGCTCCGTGGTAGATCGGGAGGCAGTGCCACATCGACTACCACGACGCCACCCTGTGCTGCGGGGTCAATGCGAACTACCTGACCGGCGATGGTGTCGGTCCGAGTATCTACCAGTGCCATCTGACCGAGAGCTACGTTGGTTGCTTGAGTCTGAGGGATTCGGAGTTCGGCCTTCAATCGCTCTGGTACCACGACTCGCGCCAGGGTCTGGCCGTTCATCACCCACTGTCCTTCTTCCAGATCCATCTCCTGCAGCACGCCATCGATACCGGCGCGCACGTGCATGGAGGCGATGCGTTGCTTCTGAAACTCGACGATTCCTGTGAGCCGTTCGATCTGGTCCTGCTGGACACTCAGCTGCGGAGCTTCGGACTCCTTCAAGATTTCCAGCCGCTGAATTTCCAGCCCCATACGAGTCTCGAATTCCTCGCCCCTCTCCCGGGCCGTTTGGAGCTCGGTTTCGGAGACGTAGCCTTCACCCTTCTTGGCCAGCTCCTCGAGCGCCGTCGCGTTGCGTCTAGCTTCCAGGTACTGCGAGCGTACCTGCGCTATAAGGCTCTCCTGGTTCAGTCGCTGAGTCTGCAGGTTGCTCCTGAGCGTAACCAGCTGTTGCTGGGCAGCCGAGAGTTGCCGCTCAGACTCGAGCAACTCGAGCTGAACGTCTGGATTGCTCAGCTCAACCAAAACGGTGTTTGCCGTTACTTCAGTGCCCGGCTGCACCAGCTTGCGCTCGACTCGTCCCTGAACCTGGGCCGGTATCCACCTGATCTGTTCTGGCACCAGGTTGCCTGGGCCGGACACCCGTATCAACATCAGGCCCTGTTCGACCGTGTCCATCCAGATTGTGGCACCGTCAACCGACGGAGCCGCCGGCTTCAAACGGGATAGGCCGAACGTGGTCAACACTATCGCGGCCAGCGCGATGCCTGCCGGGAGATATTTCTTTCTTTTTGGCGGTGGTTCTCTTGCGATATCCAAGGGACCTACTCCCAAGCCTACTGGCTTTTACATATCTATTGGACGGTTAGCTGTTCCGAATGGTTTCAAGGCAACGCCCGTGCCATGTGATGTCGGCCAGGTAAGTTGTTAATTAATATGTATTTAGATGTGCTTCCCTGTGGATGATATTACGGCATCATGTTCGGTTGTGGGATGTCTCATCCCAGGACCGAACAGTGAGGTTCGCCCTGCGGCCAGCTTCGATATAGAGTATGAGCAGTAGTACGCTACAGGCACTCACGCCTAGCTTGATGATGGCCGGAGCATCGCTGGCGGACAGGAATCCTTCTATGATGCCGGCCAGCAACAGCAGGCAGACAGCCGCACCGAGCAGTGTTACCGCTAAACGCCCATGTACGACCACGGCATCGCGCCGCGTCATGTCGCCCGGTGCTACGATGGCTCGTGCCATGAGTAGTCCGGCACCGCCCGCTATGAAGATCGCCGTCAGTTCGAGAACGCCGTGCCCTGCCACAAAGGTGAGCAGCCACCCCGCGAGTCCGTAGTTGGCGAACATGCCTAGAACCGATCCAAAAAAGAGGCCGTTGAAAACCAGCACCAGTACCGTGCCCACACCTGCCGTGACACCGAACGCGAAGGCGCCGAATGCGACCTGAACGTTGTTGGCGACGATGTTCGACGCCACCAGCGGCAGATAGGTTGACGGGGTCTCGGCGTATCCAACTCCCTCTGTGAGTTGCCGTCCACCTGATTCGGCACGGGCGATCATCTCCGACGGCATTATCTCTGATGCGAGGCTGGGACGCTCTCGCATCAAGGCGTATCCCACAACACCTGGAATCGCGAACAGGATGCTGGCGGTTAGCACGTAGGCGCGAGCCTGAACCACCGCAGCAGGGAGCTGGCGCAGCAGAATCTCGATCCACGAGGTCCTGCGGACGCGATGGAGGCCGTATATCAGGTGATGTCCCATCGCCACTACCTTCTCCAACGACTCGAGCACTCGTGGATCGACGCCGTACGTTCGGGCGCGAGCCAGATCGGCGGCGATCTCCCGGTATTCGCCGGCGAAGTGGACGACGCCGTCCCCGGTCAGTTCTCTAATCCCGAGTCGCTGCAGATCGGCCGTTTTGACCCTGAATGCGTCCCATGCCTGGCGGCGCCTTGCTACGAAACGGTGGGCTATTCCCTGTGCTCGACTGTCTCCACCTCCATTCGTCTTCACCGTTTGCCGTCTGGCTCGCTCGTCTGCGTATAGCTGAACCAGGAACACCTCCGCATTCGGGTCCCGTTCGGGGAACCGATCTGCGAACCGATTCGCCAGCTCATGACTGAACCGCAAGCGTACTTCCGTTGGCAGTGCGTCCATGCGTTCAACCAACCGGCCGAGCAAGGAGAATTCATCATCGCTGAGCTCGGGCTTGCCCATCTCCAGTGCCGTGCTCTCAGCGGGGGCGGTCGGCGAGACCGCTATCTCCTCGGGCTGGTCGCGCACAACCATCGTCCCTGCCGCTATGTCACCCAGACGCTTGTTTTGGCGGTGGAAGAAGACCAGGAACAATCCCAACAGGGGTGCACCACCTGGCTGTAGGTCAACCAAGCGCACGAGGTTCCGGATTGCCGCAGCTTGGAAGTTGATCGGATGGCCGGTGTCCATTACCACCCTGATGCCCATGCGCTGTTTGCCGGGCGTGCGACCTCCACGGAGTCCTTCGAACAGGAGGAAGTAGCCCCAAACGATAGCAAAGGAGACCAGGATCAAAACGGACACTGCCAATGTGCCGGACATTGCCGGCAGTAGAGTTGCGGCTGTAACAGCTACTGAGACGAGAAAGATCAGGGCTGCAATTACCAAAGCGTCTAAGATCGCAGCGGCGCTGCGGGACCCGATGCCTGCCAACTCGAACTCCAACAGGACGTGCTCCGGGGTCTCTACGGCTACCTTGCGGGAAAGCTCAGGGACGGTTGGGGGTCGCGTCTCTGCCATCGGGACTGCATCTTATCGCCCCGGAGGGAGAATGGCCACCTACCAGCTTCGAGCACTCTCGATCGGGGAAATCCTGGACGGTGCGTTTGCCGTCTACCGCGGCAATTTCGGCGTTCTTGTCGGAATCTCGGCCATCTGCACGGGTATCCCGGCAATCATCAACGTATACATGTCGACTGTTGGCATCGAGTTCATTTCGGTGTGGATCATGCTCGTGGGGTTTGGGCTCTACTCGGTTGGAGGGCTCATTGCCACCGGGGCGACGATACATGTCATCTCGGAAGCCTACCTGAGTGTCATGCCAAGTCTGGGTGAAGCCCTGAAATTTGCACTGGGAAAGATGCTGAAGATCTTCCTGGCGGGCCTGTGCAAGTACCTGATCATCGGCGTCGTCGTCGTGATCGTCATGATCGTCTTCGGTATTGCTGGCGCTGCCATGGGAGGCTCAACGGCAGCGGCGGCCTTGGTGACAATCGGCGTTATTCCCGTGGCAATCATCGTCTTTGTGATGCTCTCCGGATACTCGATAGTGACACAAGCTGCGGTATTGGAATGGGAGACCTCAGCTGTTGATTCTCTCGCCCGCTCCTGGACGTTGACCAAGGGCTTCAAGATGAAGGCCTTCGGTCTCGGAGCCGTCATCTGGATCCTGGTCAGCATTCCTGTCATGGCTGGCACCGTACTAATCATGATCCTTCCCGGAATGGCTGCGGTCCTCAGTGCCGCATCCTCGCTACTGCAGTTGATCCTCTACCCGGTGGTCGCGAGCACCTTCACGTTGCTGTATTACGATTTGCGAGTTCGCAAAGAGGCATTTGACATCGAGTACCTGGGTCAACAACTCGGGGTGGCAACGGATCTGGAATGACCCAGATTTCACAGATCGCCAGCGACTCCCTCGGTAATGTCCTGCGGGGAGTATTCGCAGCACCCGAGTTTCAGTGGGACCGGCCCCGATCGATCGTTGACGTGGTCCGGGACTGGCAGGAGCGACTGAGGGACATGCTCGCAACCTTGCAGGAGAGCCACCCGGTAGCGTACTACATGGTTTTGGGGCTGTTGACCGGCGTGCTGGTGGCGATTCTGGTGCATTTCTCATATCTCATTTGGCAGGTCATCAAGCCGCGCGCGGAATCTGGCGCTGCTGTAACGCGAAGGGGCTCATCCCCGCGTGGTGCCAATTGGTATCTGAATGAGTCACGTCGGCTCATGAGTGACGGGAACTTCACGGAAGCGATGGCCGTTCGGTTTCGTGCGCTGCTACTCGACCTCGACCGGCGACACGTCGTTCGCTTCCATCCGTCCAAAACTCCTGCGGAGTATCTGCCGGAGATCCGGCTCGACGATGAACAGCGTGGAGTGTTCGCCGGGCTGATCGGGGCGCTTTACCGGCATCTCTTCGGTGGGTCGCCGTGCAGTGAGACGGACGTAGTCCGTTTCAGCGAAGTAGCGGCAGATCTAGAGGGTTATGCTGCGGCGCGGTGAATTCTGGCTGGTCCTACTCGTTTCGGCTGCGATTGTCGGGGCAGCCTTGATGGGACAGTGGATGGCACCCAGCGGAGACCTCTTCGACTTTCGCCGCTCGGCAATGTTGAATGGCCCGGATGGGGCCAAGGGGTTTGCCAAAGTCATCGAGGAACTTCATGTGGACGTGGAGTTGCGTCAACGTCCCCTGTTCGATCTGATGGCTGATAGCTCGACGTTCGCTGCCCATGATGTGCTGGCGCTGCTCGATATGACCCATCTCCCTACGGATGAGGAGCAACGAACGCTCAGGAATTCGGTGGCACAAGGACGCTCTCTCTTTCTCGCAGGGTCGAATGGTGTCGAGCGGTGTTTTGCCTACAGGGTCGTGTTCGTCGGGAACTTGGATACGCCTATGAATAAGACGGTCGTCCGCCCCAGTGGAGTCGATTCGCTACCGCTAGTAGAGTATGTGGTAGAGCGAATTCCGAATGACTCCATGGAACAGAGTGACGAACCTACTAGTGACTGTCCAGTACTGCTTCCGACTAGTACGGATACTCTGCTGTCATTGGTCGACGGACAAACGGTCGCGTTGAGGCTGCGGTTCCGACAGGGAGGTACGGTCACCATTCTCGCTGATTCCTGGCTGCTTGCAAATCAGTCGCTCAAAGAGACTGACGCAGGTCTCCTTGTCATCCCGTGGATTCTCGCAGGTGAGCCACACAAGGTGATCTTTGACGAATACCATCACGGTTTTCAGGATCGGCAGTCGATGTTCGTTGCTGCATGGCAGTGGCTGCTCGCGTCTCCCGGAGGGTGGACGCTGTTACAGCTATCAATTGCGGCCGTCGCCGGCCTGGTGCTCATGTCGATTCGTTTCGGGCCGGCACTCACCGTGATAGAACGAAAGCGGCGCTCGGCGGTGGAACACCTCGACGCCCTGGCAGTCGGGCTGGAGCGCGCTGAGGGAAGAAGCACCGCGGTCGCGCTAATAGCAGGTGGGTTGCGACGCCGACTGACCCGTACTGGGACTCTATCGCGCGGTGGCAATCAACTGAACGACTGGCTGGCGAAACTGAGTTTGGCGGTGCACACGTCTGATGCGCGAAAGAAAGTAAAACGCCTGGCGTGGTTGGTACGTGAACCCGGCGGTGATGAGCAGGTCTTAGGCGCCGCCACAGCCGTGGAGGACGTGTGGGAAGCACTGGGGCAACGGAACAAGCCAAATTGATCTTGAGCGCCGTGCGGCGCGTTGTTTTGGGGCAGGATGAAGCGACTCGTGATTGCCTAGTGGCGCTCCTGGCCCGCGGTCATGTGTTGCTGGAAGGTGTTCCGGGAACTGCGAAAACACTTCTGGTACGGACCCTTACCCGGGTCCTCAACGTCGGGTATGTGAGAATTCAGTTCACACCTGATCTCATGCCCTCCGACATCACCGGCATTTCGGTGCTGACCGGGGGGCACGAGTTCGTTTTCCGCC
Source organism: Gemmatimonadota bacterium (assembly GCA_039588335.1). Lineage (GTDB taxonomy): Bacteria > Gemmatimonadota > Gemmatimonadetes > Gemmatimonadales > GWC2-71-9. The sequence continues at coordinate 7,281 of JBDGZZ010000021.1, forward strand.
CGGGCCCGATCTTTCACGACTTGGTTCTGGCAGACGAAGTCAATCGAGCACCGGCCAAGACTCAGGCTGCACTGCTCGAAGCGATGCAGGAGCGCACGGTCACAGTGGACGGCACCACGCACTCTCTCTCTAAGACTTTCGCCGTGTTTGCTACCCAGAACCCCATTGAGTTCGAGGGCACGTACCCACTACCTGAAGCCGAACTCGACAGGTTCATGCTCAAGACCACGATGAGCTATCCGTCAGAGGAATCGGAGCACGGTATCCTGGGCAAGTACCTGGAGGGCTTCGAGGCGGATCTGCCCGACACCTACAACGTGACTCCGGTAGTCGATGGCGACGGTCTCGAAGCGTTGAGAGAGGCTGCCCGTGCGGTGCGAGTGGAGCCACAGATAACGCGTTACATCACTGCCATTGTGCGTGCCACTCGAGAAGCGGCGTCCCTGACGCTCGGGGCAAGTCCCCGAGGCGGTATAGCGCTGCTCAAGACAACGCGAGCTCTAGCTTTGCTCGAAGGTCGCGATTTCGTCATTCCAGATGACGTTAAAACACTAGCTCCAGCGGTGCTCCGCCATCGGGTGACCGTTGCCCCTGAATTGGAATTGGAGGGCGTAACATCTGATAGAGCACTCGGGGCTATTCTGGACCAGATCGAGGCGCCGTCAACGTGATCCTCCCGACTTATCGCGCCATCTGTGTCTTTGGAGCCGTTGGCGTCGTCGGGATCTTAGGCTTTCTCACGCCGGCCGCGCTGGATCTCATGCTCACCTTGGACGCAGTTGTCCTCGTCGTTCTCCTGCTAGATGCGACTCTGGCCGTAGACCCTCGCGTCGTGCAGGTGAAGCGGGAGGCTCCTGATAGCTTCTCCGTGGGTCGTACGGTGCAGTTCACGTACCACTGGACGAACAGCAGTAGTAGATCCGCACGCTTGTGGGTGAGAGAGGTGCGTCCCGATCTTCTCGGAGGAGTCTTCCCTCCACGTGTGATAAGGATCTCACCACAAGCCAATCAACGGGACTCTCAAACGGCCAGTCCCTTGAGGCGTGGCAGGGAGAGCGCCGGCTGGTTTTCTGTGCGGAGTAGAGGCCCGTTGGGTTTGGGGCAGCGGCAGAGGCGCATTGAGTCGAAATGGGAAGTGACTGTCTATCCGGGGCTACCCGTGTCTCGTCTCAAAGCGTCCATAGCCGAAGCTGCACAGCGTCCAGAATCGGGGCTGCGGCGGGCGCGCCGCTTGGGTGAGGGCAGTCAGTTCGAGAGCCTGCGTGAGTGGGTTCCGGGTGATGACTCGCGCCACATCGACTGGAAGGCGACCGCCCGCCGGCGCAAGGTGATCGCCCGGCAGTACGAAGAAGAACGGCGTCAGCAGGTGCTTCTCGTCTTGGATGCCGGACGTCTGTTGACCGCAGAGGTCTCTGGTGAATCTCGTATGGAGCACGCCGTTCGTGCGGCTCTTTGGCTTGCGTTTGCAGCCTACCGTCACGACGACAATGTCGGGGTCATGGTGTTGGGTGACGAGATCATGCATTACGTCACGCCGCAACGAGGCAAGCGAGGCTTGCGGCAGGTGCTCGATGTCTTGGCTGTTGCGCAATCGCGGCTGGTCGAACCTGACTACCCCAGCGCGTTTCGATACCTCGCAATTCGGAACCGTAAGAGGGCCCTCACAATCTTCTTCACCGATGTCATCGATCGTACCGCTTCCGAAGCGTTGGTGGTTCACGTGGGATCGTTGCGACCTCGCCATCTCCCTTTGGTCGTGACCCTGAGGAATCCGGAGTTGGACCGTGTTGCGGAAAGTCGGCCGACAAGCGTGAGCGATGCGTATCGCAAAGCGGCTGCAGAAGAATTGTTGGCGGCCCGTGACGGTGCCCTCGCACAAATGCGGCGAGCGGGTGCCATTGTACTCGATGTCAATCCGGACAAGGCTAGTGCTACCGTGGTGGAGAAATACCTCGAGCTCAAGAGGATGGGGAGGATCTAGTCAGGAGGCGGGTCCGGCACCATGCTGCTCACAATCAGAGGAGGGAAGATCCCGTTCCAGCACCCCTCGTGCTCGCGAACGGGCGAGGTTCCAGCTGCGCCAGTCTGAGACCCGTGTAGCCCACCGTGTTTCTCTAATTCCGATTTCCAACTCGCACCGCGCCGGTTGTGGGAGCGAGCTGAGGCCGGCCAGTATGGTAGGCGCTGCATCGGCGCTCAGAGTGAGTAGGTACGGAACGTCCAGGGCGCGACCCGACTCGGCACGTGCCAGGTTGCTCCGCGCGATCGCTGCATCGGGGTTGAGAACGTTGAGCACCGCAAGCGTCGCGAATCCACCAGCCACAGCACCAAAGGCAAAACGGTTTCGGGCCCCGCGTAACACCGTAACCATGAACCACCCGAGCACCGAGGCGATCCAGAGCATGAAGGCCGTGGCATAGAACCGGTCTACGGTGAGGCCGTACGCGTGGACGTAGAGCCGCATTCGTACCAGGGCCGATATCATGATTAGGGTGACCAGGAGGACGATTACCGTCGCCAGGGCTTTGAAGCTCTGTTGGTCCTTGTCTGCCCGGCGGTCCAATATCCAGTCGGCCGCCAGCAGCACCGGGACGGTCAGGGCTGCGACTGCCACGAGTTCGAAGAAGCCACGCCGCGCGTAGTCAGCATAGCCGAGCCCGACGGTTGTATGGACTATCTGCTCACCGCCGAACAAGTAGCGCGCTTGCACCGCAACGAACAGCAAGAAGAGAAAGGCTAAGGCGCCAAGGGCAATGCCGATTTCAACGATGCCGAATTGCGGGGCTCTAGCACCCTGCAACGACAGCGACGGGGTTCCGTTCGCAACGAACACTCCCCTCAGGTAACCGGCACAGAGCCAGGTGATGAACGAAATAAGCAAGAGATGCGATGAGATCTTGGCGAAATCCCAGTCGAAGGCTGACTCCGCTACCTTGGCAAACACTGGGTCGGCAGCCGCCAAGAGAGGGCCAAAGGTGAGTAGTAGCGGTATAGCGAGCATGGCGCCAATCGCGACTGAGCTGACCCGTTTGACAGAGCCTCTCCGGGTCAGATCACCCCATCTGATGTCGCCGAACGCGAGCAGCAACGCTCCGATTCCAACATTGACGCCGGTTTCGATTGCGCCGGCTGCGTAATCCAACATTCGGGACACCGGGAGTCGAATCTCGCGCCGCTCGAGAGCGACGAGAGTGAATGCAGCTACTACCGCCATGAACCCCCACGCCTTGAGGAATGGCGAGTCGCGCCAGACAAAACACTCCGCGAAGACCACAGGCACCGAGAGCCAGAGTGAGATGCCAGAGCCACGCCCGACGATTCTGCCGACCAGAGCAACGGCTGCTACAGTTGCCGTTACGAGAATGGCGAAGTTGAGGCCCCAGGGGGTGCTCCGGAGCAGGATATCTCCTACCACTCCCAGCGCCAGTGACGAAACGACGATCGCGATCCCAGTCTTGAGGGGTTGAGCAGCCAAGGCGTCCTCCGGGCGACTTCTTCAGTATGTAAAGTACTTTGTATTATAAAGTACATGCCTTGGCAAGGTCGCACAATGGCTCCGGTGGACTGATTTGCAGCTGTGATATGGCGGGGGAAGGAAGGGGTCCCCCGCCCTTTACGATGAGGTGCTAGTTCTCGCCGGCGAGTCTGTAGAGATCTTCGGGCGAACGGGCCTCCTGGAGTAGCTCGATAGCACGCCGGACCTGGAGGTCGGCACCGATGCGCCGGCGTAACTCTGCCTCACGGCCGAACACGAACCGGCTGACTTCGAATCCGAGCTGCCCGGATAGGAGGTCATGGGCACCGGTCCACACGGAGTCGGGCATCTCGACGTCCCTTTGGCGTAACTGTTCGAGCAACCCAAGCAGCATGGCGTCGGAGACCTGGAAATCCTCGTGCGTGATCGTGCCGGATCCCTTGACGTCGAGGGCGTAGCGGGCGAGTGCATCGCGGTACTTCGGCAAGTTGGCGCCCAGGACTTGGGCAAAGAGCTGCTCACCTGCGGAGAGCGTGTCCTGTACCTCGATGTCAGGCTTGATGCCCCCACCACCTCCCAGCACCCTGCCCGCGTCGGAATAGTAGGCCGTGGTATCACTTTCTGGTGCGGGCCTGTTAATCGCCGCAGAGGGAGCGACGCTCGCAACGGTCTCCCCAGCCGGTCCGGCTTGGGCGATCATCTGCGCTCTCATAGCATCGTAGGTACGGTCGATCGACCTACCGTTCGGAGTAAACCAGCGCGACGTGGTGACACTCAGAGCTTCCGTCCCGGATAGGTCGATCACGACGTAGGCAACGCCCTTGCCGAAAGTACGGGTACCGAGCACCAGGGCCCGATCGTGGTCCTGCAATGCGCCGGCCATGATTTCTGCCGCACTGGCGGTCCCCCTACCGACCAAGACGATCATGGGCATGCCCTCCCACGCCTCACTCTGCTCGGCTTCGTAAGTGCGTGAGGCACCCCGCGCCCGACCCTTCATCTGCACCACGACTTCGCCCGGATCCAGAAAGAGATCGGCGAGCGCAACACCCTCCTCGAGTATCCCGCCCGGATTGGCACGGAGATCGAATATCAGTGCCCGGGCACCCTGACTTCTCAGCTTGTTGACTGCCTCCCTTACCTCGTCGGGGGCCTCGCGGCTCACGGAGGTGAGTTGGAGATAGCCGATTCCCGGAGCGACGATCATCTGACCTTCTACGTAGTTGACGTGGATTTCCGCTCGAGTGATGGAGAAAGCCATGGATTCCGGCACGCCCGCCCGCACGATCGTCAAATCCACGTCCGTGCCGGGCTTACCGCGCATGACGTCGGCAGCCTGCTGGGTGGTCCAGCCTCTCGTGGCCATGCCGTTGATCTCGACGATCTGGTCGCCGGACATCAGACCGGCGCGATCCCCCGGCGTGTCTGCCAGTGGGCCCACGATGGTGATCCACTGGTCACGTGATTCGATGCGGATGCCGACTCCGCCGTAGTTTCCAGTCGTGCTGAGACTGAGTTCTTCGTACGCCTGCGGCCGCAGAAACGCCGTATACGGATCATTCAGGCGATCGAGCATTCCCTCGATTGCCATTTCGTACAGGTCTCCTGTCTCGACAGTATCGACGTAATATCGTGCAACGTAGCCCAGCACCTCTTGGAAGAGGCGTTCCTTCTCCAGCGCATCCGAGTCTTGGAACGCGGGCCGTTGTAGCAGCCAGCCTCCGGATACGAATGCCAATACGACTACGGTCGATACGAGCAAGATTCGCCGATACTTCATGAACTGCCTCCACCTGTAGTTGACGCCGTGCCTGCCCTTTCAACCCCTACGAGGGCCCGTCGGTTCCGGTTTTTGGCCAGAACCGAACCGATAACGATACATGCTTGGCCGTGGTGTACGCAAATACGCAGGTCACATTTCTGCATCGACCCTCGTCGCCCATGTTAGTATGTTCATCATCGCAATGCCGGATTCAAAACTGACCCTGCTGGATCGCCTGCTAGATCCCAAGCCGCTCGTCGGAGCCGAGTTGCGTCCACCCCGAAGCGACCTGTCCCGGGCAGATAGCATGGATACCTGGATCGACATGTACCATTCGATCCGCAAGTTGCTGCGGAGTGACACGGTGGTGCTTCTTACGGACAATGCCGTCGGCCAGTCGGAAGAGGAGAACCTGCAACATCTGACCACCAACCTGGCCGGTGAGGTCGATCCATCGAAGGTCGTTCCGTTCCTCACCTGCAAACACACGCTCGAGTATTGTCTCATGTACGCGACTCGCGCGGGATCGCACGGATTCGAAGCGCTCACCGTGTTGGGCGGAGACCAGTCTGTTGGCACCCCCCGCTGCGTTCCCCACGCGTCTGACCTGAGGCAGGTGATTCGCAGCCGGATGTCGGGCCTCACGCTTGGTGGTTGGGCCAATCCTCTACGTGAGGTGACGGAACAGATCGACTATTTGCTCAGCGATGACTACACGGCGGACTTCTACCTCACCCAGATCGTTTCGCACCACAGCATCGGTGCTGTCGATCGCTTCCTAAACGAGGCAGCCAGGCGCAACGTGTCGCTGCCCGGTGTCTTCGGGGTCTTCTTTTATCGAAGCGCCAATGCGCGGACGCTCGAGCGGTTGGGTGAGTTCTTCCCCGTCCCGGCCAGCGAGATCATCCGGGAATTCGAGTCAGGCCTCCAGGCGGAAGAGATATGTGTGAGGAGCATCCGTGCGCTTAGAGAAGTCGGGGCTGAGAAGGTGTATGTGAGCAATCTTGGCTTCAGAAGGGTCGGGGACCGCTACCGCCGCATAGTGGAAGCACTCGAAGCAGGGTAGGAGTTACCGTCCCAGAACCTCGAGCGCACGTTCGACCACTCCCGAGGAGCCACTCAACTGTAGTCCCTGTATCGAATCTCCAATCTCTTCCACTATCTCGCGTGCAATGTCGATTCCCTCGGCGGCTGCTGCGTCTTCTCCTCGTTCCTCTGCTTTGCGCATTCTCGTGATCACCGACTCGGGGATCTCTATTTCGGGAACCTCGTTGGCCAGGAACTCGGCGTTTCGCAGCGAGCGCAGGGGCCAGATGCCGGCTATGGTGGGTACTTCGTACTGTTCGATGCGCTTCAAGAAGTTCGCGAACTGAGCCAAGTCGAAGACTGGTTGGGTGACTGCGAATTCAGCGCCCGCGTCGACCTTCCAGTAGAAGCGCCTAAGCTCGCGGTCCAGGTCGGTAGCATTTTGGTTCACAGCGACTCCAGTGACATAGGAAGTGGCATCTCCGATCGGATTTCCTCCTGGGTCTAACCCGTGATTCAGATGGTGAACGACGTTGGTGAGTCCGATGCTGTCTATATCGAACACGCCAGTGAAATCGTATGTGCCCATGCGCGGTGGGTCGCCAGTCACGATCAGGAGATTGTGAAGGCCTGCAGCAGCTGCACCGAGGAGGTCACTGATCATGCCGAGCATGTTGCGATCGCGACACGTATAGTGAACCACGGTCTCAATTCCCACTTCCCGCTCAATTATCATGGCTGATGCCAGCGCTCCCATGCGACTCTGGGCGCGGGGTCCGTCGAGTATGTTTACGGCGTCAACCCCGGCGATCTTCAATGTTCGGCACTTCTTCAGCATTTCGTTGGTCTGCCATCCCCGAGGGGGTAGGATCTCGACGCTGTGGACGAACTCGCCGGCCGCAATCTTGCGCCCCCACCGTGAGCGGTTGCTCAACGGCAGCGGCTCCAATCCCTTTGGTACCGAGATGGCTTCTCGCGAAACGTGGGGACCGGACTTCCGCGGCTGTACGGTCCTCACGTAGTCAGCAATCTTGGCTATGTGCTCAGGTGTGGTGCCGCAACAACCACCCAGATATGTGGCGCCGGCCTCCACCATTCGCTGGGCATAGCGTGCCATGTACTCCGGGGCAGCGAGATAGATCTTTCGGTTGCCGACATCTCTTGGTAGTCCGGCGTTTGGTTGGGCGGAAACGGGACGATCTGTGACTTGAACCATCCGTTCCACTGCTTCGAGCATCGCTGCCGGGCCTACCGAGCAGTTCACACCTATTACGTCGGTTCCCCACTCGGTGATCGCCTGACCGACGGTCTCTACGCTGGTGCCATAGGATGTAGTTCCTTCCTCACCGAACGACATCTGAGCGATTATCGGCAGGTCGGACAGTTCGCTTGCCGCCTGGAATGCGCAGTGAAGCTCGTCCAAGTCCGCGAAGGTCTCCAGGATGAATCCGTCCACACCACCGTCGATCAAACCTTGCACCTGGCGTTGGAAGAATTCCCTAGCTTCGTCACGTCCGGTGGGTCCCCAAGGCTCTATGCGAATGCCGAGTGGACCAATGGCTCCAACCACGGCGGCCCGGCCGCGGGCGGCTTTACGCGCGATCTCCGCTGCGGCTCGGTTTACTTCCTCCGTTTGACTCTCGAGTCCAAACGCAGAAAGCTTCACGGGATTGGCGCCGAAGGTGTTCGTCTCGATTATCTCCGCTCCCGAACGGATATAGTCTTCGTGCACTTCCTGAACCAGTTTGCCTTCCTTGAGATTGAGTTCGTCGTAGCATACGTTCACGAAAACGCCCTTGCCGTACAGCATCGTTCCCATCGCTCCGTCCATCACATGGACTCTTCCGTCAGCGATCATCTCTGCAAGTCGATTACTCATGAAGCCGCCATCGCACGTGTGTCGTAGCCCAGGTTGGGAGAGAGCCAGCGTTCTATCTCCAACAAGTCGGCCCCCTTCCGTTTGGCGTAGTCCTGCGCCTGATCCAATCCTATCTTGCCGATTCCGAAGTACATCGACTGCGGGTGAGAGAGATACCAGCCGCAGACGGAAGCGGCCGGGGTCATTGCATAGCTCTCGGTGAGCCTAATGCCCGTATTCGCGGTAACGTCGAGGAGATCGAACAACGTTTGCTTCTCGCTGTGATCGGGGCAGGCAGGGTAGCCCGGCGCCGGCCGGATCCCAATGTAGCTCTCACGAATCAGCTCGTCGTTGCCGAGTGTCTCTGCCGGCGCAAAACCCCACAATTCCGTGCGGACTAGTTGATGCAGTCGTTCGGCAAATGCCTCTGCAAGTCGATCTGCGAGTGCCTTTGCGAGAATGCTGCGATAATCGTCGTGGTCCTGCTCGAACCGCCGGCACAACTCATCGACGCCAACTCCGGCGGTGACCGCAAAAGCGCCGATGTAGTCACCGACTCCGCTTCCTTTGGGAGCGATGAAGTCCGCAAGGCAGATGTTTGGCCTACCTGGCGGTTTCTCCTGTTGCTGCCTCACGTTGTGAATGATTGCGTGAACGGTGTTACGATCCTCGTCCTGGTAAACCGCAATGTCGTCGTCGTTCACGGCGTTGGCTGGGAACATCCCCACCACCGCATTCGCTGCGAGCGTCCCCTCGCGTTCTACTTGGTCCAACAAGTCCTGTGCATCGTCGAAGAGCTTCCGGGCTTCCGTCCCGGCCGCCGGATCGTCCAGAATGGCGGGATACGGTCCTCTCAGTTCCCAAGTCCTGAAGAACGGTGTCCAGTCGATATATCCACGCAGCTCGTTCAAGGAGTACTTGTTCAGCACCTCGATCCGCTCGAGCCGAGGTTTGACAGGGGTGTAGTGTTCCCAGTCGATCTTCACTTTGCGGATGCGGGCATCTTCGATCGGCAGAAGACGTATCATACCGGACTTGTCGCTCCGCGAGGCGCGGATCCTGACATATTCGGCGCGGACACGTTTCACCAGGTCATCGCGATCGGTGGGATTCAGCAGCTTACTAACTACACCTACGCTTCTCGATGCGTCCATAACATGGATGGTGGGTCCGCTGTACTCTCGCTCAACCTTCACTGCGGTGTGGGCTTTAGACGTGGTTGCACCACCAATGAGCAATGGCACAGTGAATCCCTCGCGCTCCATTTCCCGGGCTACGTGCACCATTTCGTCCAGGGATGGAGTGATCAGGCCGCTGAGGCCGATGATGTCAGCGCCGACCTCGCGAGCCGTTTGTAGGATCTTCGCGGCCGGCACCATCACTCCGAGATCAATCACCTCGTAATTGTTGCAACCCAACACAACCCCAACGATGTTCTTCCCGATATCGTGAACGTCTCCCTTTACCGTTGCCAGAACGAGCTTGCCGGCCGACTTGCGTACGTCGCCGCTCTCTTTTTGTTCTTGCTCTATGAAAGGGATCAAATGCGCCACAGCCTTTTTCATGACGCGGGCGGACTTCACCACCTGTGGGAGAAACATTTTGCCATCGCCAAATAGATCGCCCACGATGTTCATACCGTCCATCAGAGGACCTTCGATCACTTCAATCGGTCTATCGGCCTTGGCACGAGCCTCTTCGACGTCTTCCTCGATGAAGTCGAGAATGCCCTCTACAAGAGCGTGAGACAGACGTTTGTGCACGGAGAGCTTGCGCCATTCCAGGTAGTCACTTGCTTTGCGGATCTCGCCGTCGACCGTAGCAGCGAGCGATGTGAGATTCTCGGTCGCTTCAGGCCGGCGGTCGAACAAGACGTCTTCGACGGCGGCGAGCAGCTCTTCGGGAATGTCATCGTACACGGGGAGCTGTCCGGCGTTGACGATCCCCATGTCCATCCCAGCCTTGATGGCGTGATACAAGAACGCGGCGTGCATTGCCTCTCGAACGGTGTTGTTGCCGCGAAATGCGAACGAGAGATTGCTCACGCCGCCGCTCACGAGACTGTGCTTCAGAGTTCCCTTGATGGTGCGACATGCCTCTAGGTAGGCGATCGCGTAGCGGTTGTGTTCTTCGATGCCGGTGGCTACTGCGAAGATATTCGGATCGAAGACGATATCCTGTGGTCGGAAACCGACTTGTTCGGTGAGAATGCGATACGCGCGGGTACAGATTTCGACCTTGCGATCGACGGTGTCCGCCTGCCCCTCTTCGTCGAAGGCCATAACGATCGTTGCGGCACCGTACTGCTTGATCTTTGTTGCCTGTTCAATGAACTGGGTCTCGCCCTCCTTCAGGCTAATGGAGTTCACAACCCCCTTGCCCTGGATGCACTTCAGGCCGGCTTCGATCACCTCCCACCTGGATGAGTCGATGACGATGGGAACACGACTGATGTCCGGTTCGGAGGCTATGAGGTTCAGGAACTTGACCATCGCCTCCGTTGAGTCGAGCAGACCCTCGTCCATGTTCACATCGATCATCTGAGCGCCGTTTGCCACCTGCTGACGTGCGACCTCCAGTGCCTTCTCGTAGTCTCCGGCCTTGATGAGCTGTGCAAAGCGACGGGAACCGGTCACGTTGGTACGTTCACCGATGTTCATGAACAGACTGTCGGGCCGGATCACCAGCGGTTCGAGACCGCTCAATCGTGTCAGCGGCTCGATGTCGGGAACCTGCCTGGGGCGTTTATCTGCGACTGCGGCAGCGATGGCTGATACGTGGGCTGGCGTTGTGCCGCAGCAGCCGCCGACGATGTTCACGAACCCACTGCGGGCGAAATCCGCTACTACCTCTGCCATATCCTTTGGAGTCTGGTCGTAGCCGCCAAACTCGTTGGGCAGGCCGGCATTGGGATGGCAGCTGACGAATGTGTCGGCTGCAGCAGAGAGGTCGTCAAGATGTGGCCGTAACTCTCTGGCGCCGAGCGCGCAGTTGAGGCCGATGCAGAAGAGGTCGGCTTGGTTGACGGAGTACCAGAAAGCCTCGGTCGTCTGGCCCGACAGAGTCCTCCCGCTCGCGTCCACGATAGTACCTGACACCCAGAGAAGAACGTCAGTGCCGCGCTCTCTCAGGACGTTCTTGATGCCGAACAGAGCAGCCTTGCAGTTCAACGTGTCGAACACCGTTTCCACTAACAGCACGTCAACGCCACCCTCGATCAGGGCATCTGCTTGCTCTGCGTAGGTTTCGGCTAGCTGATCGAATGTGACGTTTCGAACGCTGGGATCGTTCACATCGGGCGAGATCGATGCCGTTCGGTTCGTTGGGCCGATGCTTCCGGCCACAAACCGCGGCCTCGCCGGGTCTCTGGCGGTGATTTCGTCGGCCACCTTACGGGCAATGCTAGCGGCTTCATAATTGATGTCTCGCACCGCCGACTCAGTTGCGTAGTCGGACTGTGAGATCGCATTGCCGTTGAACGTGTTGGTCTCAATGATGTCAGCGCCGGCTTCGAGGTAGGCGCGGTAGATTGCCTCGATCGTCTCGGGCTGCGTGACTGACAGAAGGTCGTTGTTTCCCTTGAGCGATACCAGGTGATCGGCGAATCGCTCGCCGCGGAAGTCGGCCTCGTCCAGCTCGTATTGCTGGATCATAGTCCCCATGGCGCCGTCCAGGACCAGGATGCGGTCGCTCAGGGCGTCACGGAGTTGTGAGGTTCGACTATCCGAAGTCATAGACGCTTCCTATGAGAAATCCCCAGCCGCTTCAAAAAGCGCGCCGGGGCGGGCTTTTTAGCGACTTGTTTAACGTGGCTGCAATAGGCCGCAAATTACCACGTGAATCGATTGTGAGAATCAATCTAGGGGTTAGCGCAGTAGATAGAAAGGGGAGCGGGAGCAGATGGCAGGGAGCGGACCCTGTCCACTCCCCGCTACCCAACCGCGCAATCCCAAGACACTTTTAACAGATGTCGAGTGACCCCGCCACTCTCCGTGGCCTGGACGCAGAGAAGCACCTCGCGGACCCTGTGCTCAAGCAGCATTACGTCACCACGATGTTCGAGATAATAGCGCCCTGCTATGATCGGTTCACACGCACATTCTCGTTGGGCAAGGACGTGGGGTGGAAGAGGGAACTGCTGGATCTTGCCAGAGGGCAACTACCGAGGGGTGCGCGTGTGCTCGATCTCGCGTGCGGGTCCGGGGATCTCGCACTGGGTCTCGCTGCAGATACTGACGGGGTGAGATCTACCGGTGTCGACGTGAGTCGAAACATGATAGCCATCGCGGAGCGGCGGCGGCGCGATGAGCAAACATTGGACGCTACGTTTACACTTGGCACCATGGTCCAGCTACCGGTATCGCGAGCGTCGATAGATGCGGTTACGGTTGGTTACGGTCTCAGAAACGCCCCAGGACTAGGCGCAGCCCTCGACGAAATAGAGCGGGTGCTAAAACCCGGCGGCCGGTTGTACTGTCTTGATTTCTTCAAGCCCAAACCAACATTCTGGCGGACCGTTTGGCTTGGTTACCTTGCAGCTGCTGGGGACGCATATGGTTGGCTGTGGCACGGCGATCCGGCTGTCTACGGGTACATAGCGCGGTCCATCAGGCATTTCGTGTCTTGGCAAGAGTTGTGCGAGGCGCTGGAGGCGCGTCACTTCGTGGTAGAGGAGATGCGGCCGAAGATGTTAGGAGGAATCTCCCTGGTGGCGGCGTCCAAATCGCAACGGCCTAGCGGCTGAGCGTCCGGGGTTGTATGAACTCAGCAACGACTAGACTGTAACGAGGTCAACAAGCAGTTATGTCCTAATGGCGGAACAACACTCCAACCAGAACCAACAACACTGCTAAGCCGGCACTCACGGTCAGCGCAGCTGATCCACCCAGACCGGCGTAGATCCCACCGAATACAAGCCCGCCTATGAGTGCCGCCACTCCAACCCCCGCGTGGTAGACTCCGAAACGGGTGCCGCGGCGGCGCGCTGTGTAACCAGCCACGAATGCCCGCTCCGGTGACTCGGTGAGGCTGGTCACGATCCCGAAACCAAGGAAGCACAGGCTGGCGGCGAGCGGAGTGCTCGAGATCGCCAGGCCTAGGCAAACGGCGGCGTAGGCGACCCAACCGAACAGCATGGTGCGCTGAGGCCCTATCTTGTCCGACAGCCAACCACCCGGGTAGCTGCCGAACGTCCTCACCACGTGAAGTAGGGCCCACAGTGCCGGCACCAACGCGACCGCCAGGCCGACATCTTGTAGTCGCAGCAGAAAGAGAGTCTCCGGAAACCGAGCAAGGGCGAAGATCATGATGAGACCGAGGAGAGGGCCCGGTGAATGAGTTGAGGCCGGCCGCTCGTCGGTTCTTGGTGGCTCGGAATCGGATGGATGCTGCTTCTCCGGTCCCGTATCGCCTATGTGTCGTGTGGCCCATACGACCACAACCACGGCGAGGAATCCTGGGACGACGCTCCATGCGATGACTTCGAACGGATTCATACCCACGGCCGAGAGCATGATCCAGGCGAGAAGCGGACCTGCCACCGCTCCAGCGTGGTCCATCGATCGGTGATATCCGAAGGCTCGGCCACGGATCCCGCGAGCAGAAGCATCGGCTATGACGGCATCTCGAGGAGGATTCCTGACGCCTTTGCCCGTGCGGTCCGTAGCCCGCAAGGCTATCACTTGTCCGACGGTGGTCGAGAACGCCATCAACGGCCGCACGGCGGCTGCCACTAGATATCCGATTACGACCAATGGCCGCCGCCATCTCACGATGTCGGACAGGCGACCCGCCATCAGCTTCATCCCGGCGGCGATTGCTTCGGCTATACCGTCGAGTGCGCCCAGGGCCAGGGGCCCACCACCGAGTTTCGTGGTGATCAACGCGGGTAGGAGAGGATATACCATCTCGCTGGCGAGATCGTTGAAGAAAGAAACTAAGCCGAACTGTTTGACGACGGTGGGCAGTGAATCGCGTTTCACGGCGGGTAATCTGAGTTCACTCTGATTCCAGACCCATGGCTGCAAGCACCCGCGCTTGGGTTATTCCCTCTAACGACAATCGCTTGCGACGACCGGTTGCACCGCTCACGATAGACACGGCCGAGCGCGACACGCCCAGCAGCTTGGAGATGAACCGCATTAGTTCGTCATTGGCCGCTCCATCAACCGGCGGCGACTGCAAGCGAATCTTGATGGCATCGCCGTGCCATCCGGCCACTTCGGTCTTACTGGCACGTGGCTGGATGTAGACGGCAAATGTCGTCGTGATAGTCACCTCAAATGGCGTTCATGAGTAACGGCAAGACCACCCACTCGAGCAGGAAGTAGGCTACCAACGGAGAGATGTCGAACATCCCGAAGGGCGGCACGATCTTGCGTAGTGGCCCAACAATCCAGTCTGTGAGAACGTAGGCGGGGCGCATCCACTTGGTGAAGCGACCTTTGCCGAACCACGACCCGATCACACGAACCATTAGCGCTATGATGATCAGTCGACCTGCGGAGGCGACCACCAAGCGAATGACCCCCCGCGGGCCGGAGGCTCCAGCTGACGCCATGCGGACGGCCTGAACCAGCACCCAGTTGGTGAGTGAGACTACGATGATTCCACCGATGGTGCCTATTCCGAGAACCCACCATCCCGCGTTCTGGGGGTTCGATCCTCGTTTCAAGAGCCACTGCTCAACGGGTTTCAGAGTCGGGTCAGTGAGCTTCCGAATCGTCTGACCAATCCAACTGAAGGGATTGATCTGGCGAGTCCGGACCGCCCATGAACCGAGCGCCACAAAAGCGCACCACACGAATGTTGCAAAGACAAGCCCACGCACTACAGTGAGGATCACCATGACGATGCTATCACCTTCCCGATTGCTGAGCCATACGAGAGTTACCATCTAGCATTACGAGATTCCAACTGCGAAGTTTGCCTTCATTGGGGAATCGTTGCCAGTATCTGCCAAGGCTCCTTTGTGCATGGAGAATACCATATTACAGTGGGTGACAGAATCGGAAGACCGCGCGTACCGTCTGGAGGTGCCCAATGACCGAGAAGACCAAACTCGTTCTTTCCGGTGGACTAGTATCCGGGCTCATCGGATACGCCACAGTAATCGTCGTCGTCAGTGCTCTCAATGTGCTGACCGGTCGGTCGGTTTTCCATACGGCCGCCCTGTTCGGCTCGAGCATGTTCTATGGACTGGAGGACCCGGCTGCACTACAAATAGAACCGGGACCGGTGTTGGCCTACAACATGGTCCATGTGCTGACTTTTCTGGCAATTGGTCTTTTCGCTTCGTGGCTCGTATCTGTGGCGGAGCGTTACCCACTGGTACAGTATTTCATATTGGTGATCTTGGTTTTTGTTGCGTTCCACATCTTCGGAGCATTGCTGCTCTTCTCCGAACCCCTACTGGGGGGAGGAGCGTGGGTGGTAGTCGGAGTTGCCGGGGTCGCGGCAGCGGCGACGATGGGCTGGTACCTGATGAAGACGCATCCCCTGCTGCGCCAGGAACTGAGGGAGATTCCCATGGGAGACGTACCCTCGGAGTAGAGGAAGGCTGGGGAAGGAGGGGAAGAGATCTTGCGCATGGGCAGGTTTGGAAACGCTGGGCTCCGGGCCTTTCGGCGCCTCCGTTATGGACTTGGCAGGCGGGTCGCCCACTTCGTATACCACACCGCGTACGAGCTACCTGTATCAGGAGTGCCCCTCGATCCGCTCCGCGGTCAGCGAATTCTGGCGTATCTGCTCGACCGCGGTTTGATCGGGTCGAACCAGATGTCTGAGCCGATTCCCGCTTCTCTCGACAACATCTCGCGAGCGCACACAGCGGATTATCTGGATGTCGTCGAGGAGCCGGAGATGGTGAATGCGGTTCTCGGGTTCACCGTTCCGGAGCAGAAGTGGCAGGAGTTCATCGATGTTCAGCGACTAGCGGCGGGTGGCACCGTCCAAGCAACACGATTGGCGCTGCGCACAGGAAGAGTGGCCGTGAACCTGGGTGGTGGGTTTCACCACGCGGCGCCGGACCGTGGGATGGGTTTCTGCATCTTCAACGACGTGGCAGTCGCCATCAAACGACTGCGGCACAAAAGATTCGATGAGCCGATTCTCGTGATCGATCTGGACATACACGACGGCAATGGTACGCGCATCGCCTTTGCAGACGATGCGACGGTTTACACGTTCTCGATCCACAACGATACGTGGGATGACAGGCCGGCTGTCGCCGACACTTGTCTGGCACTGGGAGCTGACGTGGGAGACGAGCAATATCTGGCGGCACTCACGCGGGAGCTGCCGGCTATCGTTGACCAACATGAGCCTGGTCTTGTCCTCTACGTTGCTGGGGTTGATCCTGCCGAAGATGACCATATGGGGAACTGGCAGGTCACGAGCGGCGCAATGCTCGAGCGAGATCAGTTCGTACTGGGGCAAGTCTGCGGGCAGGGACGTGACATTCCAACGGCCGTAGTGCTGGGAGGTGGCTACGGTGAGAAGGCTTGGCGCCATTCGGCCCGCTTCTTCGTCTGGTTGTTGTCGGGCAAAGAAGTAGATCCGACTGAGGACGTCGATGCCATCGTGCGGCGGTTCCAGCGGATTGAGATGGATGCTCGTCGCAGAGAAATGCGTCCGCGTGCTTCCGGACCAGACTGGGAACTAGATGACGACGATATCCAGGTCCTGGGTGGCGGTGCCGTAGGAGACACGCGAGTGCTGGGAGAATACACGAGGCATCGGATAGAGCTGCAGTTGGAGAGACTAGGCATTTTCAACCAGATCCGGGCCAAGGGATTCACGGCCCCCACGGCCACGGTGGACGCCTCGTCCTCCCTGGGAGACACGATTCGCGTATATGGTGATTTTGACCGATCCCAGCTGTTGATGGAACTTCGCATGCGCCGCGACAGGGCCTCTATTCCCGAGATGGACGTCCTGTACGTGGAGTGGCTCCTGTTGCAGGATCCGCGCGAGGAACTCTCCGACGAGCGGCCGGGTCTACCGGGTCAGGAACATCCAGGCCTGGGGCTACTTCGCGAAATCGTGGCGCTTCTGTTGGTAGTCTGTGAACAGATCGGATTGGATGGCATCATGTTCGTGCCAGCGCATTACTATATGGCCGCGCTCGGCCACCGTCACCTACGATTCGTCAGGCCCGAAGACGCCGCGGTGTTCGACTCGATGCGAGACGCGGTCGCGGGCCTTGATCTGGCAACTGCGACACAGGCGATCGAAGAGGGACACGTCGTCGACAGGTCGAATGGCAAATCGGTCGCTTGGCACGCGCCGCAGATGATACTTCCCGTAAGCAGGCGCCTAAGCCGACGCCTCGATAGCTCTGATGTCGAAACGGCCTTCTTGCAGGCCCGCTCGCTGCTCTCTTACCGTCTCAGGTAGATCTGATCGCTTCGTGGGGGCCAAGTACCTCTGCAACTAGCCTTGCTTGCTCCGCCTGGTGCTTGGTCAAATATCCCTCGGCAGGACTGGAACGCTCGGGCCGGGCAACATATCGTACTGTCGTCCACTCGGGTGCCAACTCGATGAGTTGGGGAACGACCCACTTCCGAGCACCCATATTCGTCGGTTCTTCCTGCAGCCATACGATCTCACGTACCGCTGGATATCTGGCGATCAGCTCCGTCACGGCATCCTCTGGAAACGGATAGAGCAGTTCAATGCGGGCGAGTGCCACGTGCTTCGCTTGGCCTCTGTCTGGTGCTGCAATCGCATCATAGTAGACCTTGCCCGAGCAGAACACGACTCTAGTTACCGACTCCGGAGAACCAGGTAGCGTCGGATCGTTGATCACGTACTCAAACCTTCCGTCTACGAGATCGGACACTGTCGATGCTGCCTGCGGGTGCCGCAACAAGCTCTTGGGAGTCATGATGAACAGCGGCCGGAGCTGCATATGCTTGGCCTGGCGCCTCAACACGTGAAAGTACTGTGCGGGTGTAGAGCAGTTCACAACGCGAATATTGCCCTCGGCTCCGAGCGCCAGGTAGCGCTCTAGCCTGGCGCTGGAGTGTTCTGGTCCTTGCCCTTCATAGCCGTGCGGCAAGAGCAGTACTAGACGAGATGTTTCACCCCACTTAGCAAGTCCCGCAATGATGAATTGGTCGATGATGACTTCCGCATTGTTCGCGAAGTCGCCGAACTGAGCTTCCCACAATACGAGCACTTCGGGAGCGGCAACACTGTATCCGTACTCGAACCCGAGGGCAGCGTACTCTGACAGCGGGCTGTTGTGCAATTCGATCGGTGCCGACGCACCGTTCAGATCCTGGAGCGGACAATACCGGGCGCCGGTATCCGCGTCGTGCAGAACGAGGTGCCGTTGGCTGAAAGTCCCGCGCTCCGTGTCCTGACCTACCAGACGGAGTGGAAAACTCTCGACCAGCAACGAACTCAAAGCCAGAGCTTCGGCATGGGCCCAGTCTATTGGCCCGCCATCGGCGAATGTCGTGGCCCGGCGCTGAAGCTGACGCAGCAACTTCCGGTTGACGCTGAATCCATCGGGAGCGCTGATGAGTTGGGTATTCAGGTCGCGCAAGACGTCAATTGGAACCGTTGTGTCAGGCTCGCCAACCGCCGTCCATTCCCCACTCATAGGGATTCTCTCGTCATCCGCTTCACTCCCAACGTGGTTCTTCACCCGTTGGTGGGCTTGGCGTAGCTCTTCCCACACCTGCTCCGTCACGCGATCGACTTCCTCTTCCGTAACCACACCCTCCGTCTGGAGTGCGGAGGCGTACAATTCTTTGACGGGGGGGTGCACGTCGATGCGGGCGTACATCAATGGCTGTGTGTAGCGCGGTTCGTCACCTTCGTTGTGGCCGAACCGCCTGTATCCAACGAGGTTGATGACGCAATCGTTGTCGAACTTGTCCCGATACATCATCGCCAACTGAACGGCGGAGAGGCAGGCGTCGGGGTCGTCGGCGTTCACATGAATTATCGGGACGTCAAATCCCTTCGCCAAGTCGCTCGCGAAGTCGGTGGACCGAGCCTCCGAGGCATCTGTGGTGAAGCCGACCTGGTTGTTGGTGATGATGTGTAGCGTGCCGCCGGTGTCGTACCCTTCGATACATGCGATGTTGAATGTCTCAGCCACGACTCCCTGCGCGGCAAACGCTGCATCTCCGTGCATCAGGATTGGCACCACGCGCTTGGGATCGTGCTTGATCTGCCTGCCGTTTCTGTTTGTCTGAGAAGCTCGTACATGACCTTCGACTACGGGATTGACGGCCTCCAAATGGCTGGGATTGGGCATCAAGATCACATCGACCTTTTCGCCGTGGAGGCACTCGAACACCCCGCTGGCTCCGTAGTGATACTTCACATCGCCAGTTCCACGGCCCGTGGCCAGTGTGTCATGTGTATCGTGACCGCCTTCGAACTCCGACAGGAGAGACTCGTACGGCACACCCAGAATGTGCGTGAGTACGTTCAAGCGGCCACGGTGGGCCATGCCCATCACGACGTCCTCCGCCCCGCGCTCTGCCGCGAGTTCGATAGCCATCTCGAGCACCGGCACGAGCATCTCGAGTCCCTCGATGCCAAACCGCTTCTGCCCGAGATAAGTGCGGTGCAGAAACTCCTCCAGAGCCGTGACCCTGATGAGGCTCGTAAGCGTACGCAGTTTGCGATCGCTCGTGAGTAGTCTTTGGTGAACGCTCGATTCGATGACCTGCCGCAGCCAAACGCGCTCACGGTGACTCGCGATGTGTTCGATCTCGTAGGCGATGGTACCGCAGTACATTTCCTGCAAGTGCGGCAACGCATCCGCCAACGTGTGACCCTCCACGTAGACACCGAGGACTACTGCCGGAATCCGTTCCATGATTTTCGGTGTGAGCCCCACTGATTTTGGATGTAGTGCCGGATCGCCGATCGGGTCCGTGCCCAGCGGATCGAGACGTGCCGCCAAGTACCCGTGAGTGCGATAGGCGCTTACAAGAGACATAGCCGAAGCGACGTGCGTGAGGAACTCACGGCCTAGTCCCCCGCCACGGCCAGCGGCAGGAGTAGCGGGAGCGGTAGAGGATGCTACCGTTTGTTGAGCTGCCTCTGCTGTGCTTGGGGCGATGTGTACCTTCATTTCCTGCGCGATGTCTTGGTAAAACTCTTCCTCGCCCTGCAACAGCCGGTCGATCAGCCGCAAGAACATTCCCGACTCGGCGCCTTGAATGATCCGGTGATCGTACGTGCTGGTGATGGTCATGGTACGACTGCCGCCGGCGTCGCGGATAGCGCCGGTTGCTACGATGGATCCCTGCCCGGGCATCAGGCGAGGGACCGAAGCAACCGTACCGATCGTTCCCGGATTCGTGAGCGTGAGCGTGGCACCCATGTACGCTTCGGGCATGAGCTTTCCGTCGCGGGCTCCGGCAACAAGGCGCTCGTATTCTTCCCGGAATTCTCGGAAGGTCATCCCGTCGGCCTGTTTGACCACCGGAACGAGAAGCTTCCTCTTACCGCCTCTTCCTTCTGTGTCCACTGCCAGTCCCAGGTTCACCGCTTGCCGGTCCAGCCTGTGCGGCGCACCGTCCTGCACGGTTACCGCATGCCCCATCACTGGATATGACTGAGCTGCACGTACTATCGCCCAGCCAATGAGGTGAGTGAACGACAGCTTGATGCTCTGGGATGCAAGGGCTCGGTTCAGCTCGGCTCGGGTCTCCCACATCTGGTCCACGCCCAGTTCACGAAAGGACGAGGCCGTCGGGATCGATAGGCTGTCCTCCATGTTTCGGAGCAGGCGGAGGGCGGGGCCTTCGATTGGGTCCGCTGAGCCGCGGGGAGGAAACGGAAGCGAGGCTGCAGCTGGAGGCGTGGTCCGTTCCGGCTCTTCTACTTCCTCTGTGACCACTATCTCCTCTGCCGCCCCTGTGTCTTCAGCTCCGTTGGCCGACGGTTCCTCACCCATGAGCCCGTTGTCAAACAGCTCCCGCCAGTCTGGCGGTACGGATGTGGGGTCCTTCAGATAGTCTTCGTAGAGGGCCTGCGCGAAGCCCGAGTTGACGGTCTCAAATACGTTCTCGAACACTTGGGTCTCCTGCCCTCACGTGCTTGGTAACCAATGCCTAGGGTGAGGGAAGATAGAGGGGGCGCTGGCCCGGGGTCCAGCCAAGAACGGAAAGGCCATCCGACGACCTGAGCCACTCTGGATGCTTCGCAGGTCAGAGAGGCAAAGTTGCATTAAATACTAATAAACAGTAAAATACAGCAGTAAAATGAATCATCCATCCCTCAAGCCGGAGGGCTGCCATGTCAGAGGGGAGCGATCGGCCGGGTCAGCAGGCGTCGGATAGCTACCAGAACTTCGTAACCGGCCTGCTTTCGGACCGGGAGCGGTTGTTCACAGAGGTGGTCGAGGGTGTGGGTCTCAATCGAAAACTGTGGTACTCGCTGGGTACCCTCGTTTTTCTAACGGCGTTCTACGGCGTGGTGGTGGGAGCATGGGCCAGTCCGTTGCAGGCGCTCTCCTCCGGTATCAAGCTGCCGGTGCTTGTTCTCGCCACTCTAGTCATTTGCTTTCCAGCGTTTTATGTAGTGCAAATCCTCGTCGGGTCGAGGCTGCGGCTGCAACAGGTGCTCGTTCTGGTGCTCGCCGCGCTGTCACTGACCGCGATTCTCTTGGCCGCGTTCGTTCCGGTAGCCGTCTTCTTCCTGATCACCGGTGCCAACTACTACTTCCTGCAGTTGTTGCACGTTCTGGTCGTGTTGGTGGCCGGGCTCTTTGGGATGTATGCGTTGCACGAAGGACTGTCAGTCGTGTGTGAGCAGCGTGGAGTCTATCCTCGCAAGGCTCTCACAATCATGCGTGCGTGGGCTGTACTGTTCGCGTTCGTTGGAATACAGATGGCCTGGAACCTGAGGCCGTTCCTGGGTGATCGGGGTGAGCCGTTCCGGGTGTTCCGTAGCTACGAGGGCAATTTCTACGCGGCTGTCGTCTATTCCATCAACAGGCTCCTCGAGGGAGAGGACCTGAATGAGCCGGAGCGAAGCGATGAGCGTCCGACGGTCCTGGACAGACTGCTTCAACCCACGACCGATTCCGTTCCGGCCGATTCGGCCCGATGAACAATCATCGCCGGGGAGGATCGCTCCCGGACAACGAGATCCTCACGCTCGAGGAAGTCGCGACGTATCTACGCCTCAAGCCCCAGACCATCTACAAGTGGGCGCAAGAGCAGAGAATTCCGGCGGTAAAGCTGGGAAAGGAATGGCGTTTCCGGCGCAGCGTAATCGACCGGTGGCTCGACGATCAGATGTTCGGCGAGGGGTCGGCATTTGTGCACCTCAGAGAGGGCAACGAGGGATGAGGTGCCCAAGCACGCTCTTCGTGGAAGGTGCACGATGAGAAAGGCGATAGCTCTGTGTGCAATTGCGGCTGTAACTGGCTGCGAGAGTGGGGCGGACACACGCGACGAGGCAGCCACACAGTTCTTGGAGCCCGCATTGGCAGTGTATCGAAAGTACAAGCTCGACGATGCGCTTTCCTTATTCGAGGCTGCCGTCGCTGACAACCCAGAGAGTCCCGATGCGCATGCGTGGCTTGCAGAGACGGCACGACGCCTGAGGCAGTACGACCTCGCCGAACGCGAAGCAAACCTGGCTCTGGCACTCGATCCTTGTCACAGTTTCGCGCACACCGTGCTCGGCGACGCATATAGACCGGAGTTGAGCGGATGGGAGAACGCGAATCACGACTCATCGTGGCGACATCTGCTCGAGGCCACCGAGTGCAATCCCGATGACGGTAATCCGTGGATCAGCGTGTGGAGCGGAGCAATGGGCCGCGGAGAGCGGGACTTAGAAGAGAGGGCTTTGCGCCAGTTGATTGAGACCGGCTTTCTCACGCCATCGGTGCTCGAGTTCAATCGCTGGTTGCTACGGTCCTTGCCGAATGATGCGATCCTGATCACGAATGGCGATTGGGACACTTTTCCGTCGCTCGCGGTTCAGTTAGTTGAAGGTTTGAGGAGAGACGTCGGTATTACCAATCGGTCGATGTTGAACCTTTCGTGGTATGCCCGACTCATGGCTGGCAGGTATGGTGTCTCGCTTCCAATGAGTGACGCAGCCATAGATGAGTTCGCGCCATTCCGAGGTGACAACGGATCAATAGTTACGGTATCGGATGAGATCATTGGGCGCTGGATGGACGCTGGTAGCGTGTCCGGTCGCCCCCTGGTTTTCGCGGTCACGGTTGACATGCACAACTTCAGCAGCGGACCCAAGCTTCAGTTCGCTGGTCCGTTTTGGAAGTTGGAACCGGATCCAGGTGCACCTGCCATCGACACCGATCTGGTCAAGGCAGCGCTCGATGATATAGCGGGCCGTGACCTCTCGAGTCCGGAGGTGAGTTCACAGGACAGGAGTGCGGTTCGAATCTTTGCCGCGTCCAACCGCAGCCTCGTGCTTACGGTGCTCGGTGTATCATCTCGGGGTGTAACGGCATTGCTCGAGGTAGGACGCGTCGATGAAGCTGAGGAGATGGTGAACTGGATGGAGGAATTT
>JBDGZZ010000022.1:0-68921 GCA_039588335.1 Gemmatimonadota bacterium
CCATCATTTGCAGAGAACTCCACGATCGCTCTGCTCGCCAAGCTGGGTTAGGCGGCACTGGTGACTCGCGCGGAGCGTCGCAGTCGCACTCGACTCCTGGTTGCCATGTCTGGAACGTGCATACCTTCGTAATATAAGTCGATTCAACAGTCTCGCGTGGCCTGAGAGCAAAGACACTGCTGGTGGGTCTGACACAGGGGGCTTGCATGCGGTTTGAGAATTCGGTCGTACTCATCACGGGTGGGAGCCGTGGGATCGGGTTGGAGGCGGCTCGCGGCTTCGGTGCGGAAGGTGCGTCGGTTGTAGTGGTGAGCCGTGACCCCGATACCGGCAACAATGCCGTCAGAGACTCGAGTGGCCTCTCGTTTGTACGATGCGATGTGCGCCTTCCCAAGGACTGCAAGCGTACCGTAGAGGAAGTGTTGCGAATGCACGGCCGGCTGGACGTTTTGGTCAACAACGCCGGGGTAATCTTCCGCAACCGCACCGTCGATCAGACAACAGAGGATGAGTGGGATACGACGTTTGAGGTCAACGTGCGAGGTGCTTTCTTGATGTCGAAGTATGCAATCCAGTCGCTGAGGGAGGCTCGTGGCAGCATAGTCAACGTGTCATCCTACGTGGGGCTGGTCGGGTTCGCTGGTGCGGCGGCGTATGCCGCGTCGAAGGCGGCGCTGGTCAACCTGACTCGTACGATGGCATTGGACCACGCGAAGGAGGGTATCCGGGTCAACTGCGTCTGCCCCGGCAGCGTGGACACCGAGATGATCCGATCGGCCTGGCGAGAACACGGAGACCCCGAGGATGCGGAACGGCGCTGGAAGGCCAAACATCCTCTGGGCCGGATTGCCACTTCAGAGGAAGTGTCACGCACAATACTCTTCCTGGCATCGGATGACGCCAGCTTCATTACAGGTGCTGCGTTGCCAGTGGATGGTGGGATTACTGCAGGCTGATCGAGATGTACTCTTGCTGAGTGGGTGGCCGAACGATCTATGGCGTGCGGCTCGTCTGGATCCAGCTGTCTACGTGCTCCTTGCGCGGTGGGTCGGTTGCCAGCGAGACCAGGACCAGTGTCATTATGTTGGCGATCAATCCTACAATTCCCTCGTGAAGGCCAAACGGACGCAAGTCCGGCCGGATGATCAACAAACCGGTAACCGAAATTCCCACCAGGAGCCCAACGATCACGCCGACTGCAGTGGTTCTCTTCCAGAGAAACGCGGAGTAGACTGACGGAGCGAGTTGTACCACTGCCCCATAAGCCGCCAACAAGATATTGACCAGTGACAACTCCGAATCGAGAGCGATCAGGTAGCCAACAACCCCTACAGCCACTGCCGCCCAGCGGATGAAAGTCCGCCTGTTATGCTGGCTCATTCCGTCGCCCCTCACTCCGGAGTATACGTCCTCGACGGCGATCGACGCCGCACCGTGAACCAAGGCATCTCCGGTGGACATGGAGGCGGCCAATGCACCTGCGCAGAATATGCCGACGACGACGGCAGGCAGACCCGCCGTGAGCACTATGTGAGGCATGATGGCGTCGGGGTTGTCGGGGGCCGTGCCGTACATGATTCCGGCGAAACCGACCACAAAGAGCGGGAACAAGAACAGTTGGAATGTCGGGAAGAGCAACACGGTTTTGCGGATGGTAGCATCGTCCTTGGCCGCAAATGCCTTCATGAACAGATGCGGCCACATCCAGACTCCGATCGCCGACACCAGGATGGCTGACGTGTAGGCTACGGGGGTCCAAGGGTCTCCGGCGCCGTCGAGTCCCGGTACTGTGAGCATCTCGGGTCTCAACGACTCGAGTTCCTCGAACATGGGTCTGATGCCGCCATACAGCTTGTAGGGAATGTAGATCCCGAGTGTCCACGCGATCGCGATCATGAAGACACCCTGTAGGACGTTGGTCCAACCCACTCCCATTACTCCGCTGTGCCAAACGTAGATGAGAACCACACCGTAGGCGATCGCCGCTCCTACCGGTAGCGGTACATGCCCTCCGGTCACTTGTTCGAAGACTATCCCCGCGCCTCGCATCTGTAAGGCGACGTACGGGATGATGGCAATGACGCTTACAACGCCTGCTACGACCGCTACCCAGCGGCTCTCGAATCGATGGGCCAGCATGGACGCCTGCGTCACATAGCCGTGTTTGCGTCCCAGGCGGGCAGCCCAGGGCCCGATCGCGAAATACGGCGCTACCCCGAGGACGCCATATGCGAGAATGTAGAAGGCCGCAGCCCCACGACTGAATGCCCATCCCGGACCGCCCAGAAAGGCAAAAGCGGAGAACATCGTGGCACCGGTGACGAAGTACATCACCAGCGTGCCGAATCCGCGGTCTCCTGCCACGTATCCGGCAACGGAATCCGTAGACCGCGAACCCGCTCGAAGGCCTACTGCCAAATTGACGAGCAAGTACAGCATGACGATGAGGACGACTACACGCCAGTCGCTCACTCGCTGTATACCCTATGGAGGAGGATGAAGACCACCAGTGCACCGAGGATCCAGATCAGGTACCATGCGAAAACGAAAGGAACTCCGAAGACCAGCGGCCTGATCGTGTTGAACGGGCCGATGCCCGGGAAGGTTAGCACTACGGCCATCGCAATGAAGTACACGAAGGCCCCATATGTGACCCAGCGCTTGGATTCCCGTGATGGCATTCAACAATCCTACCCTACTCCTCCCAGGTGTCAACAACGTCGGTTAAGTTTCTGGACCTTGACTGTTGCTGGGTAACCAATCACCACCCGAGAGATTTCAGGTGACAGAATACGATCTACGAGTGAACGCCGACAGATTGAACCGACGGATAGCCGAGTTGGCCGAATTCGGCCAGCTGCCAGGTGGGGGGGTGAGCCGCGTCGCCTTTAGTGAAGCCGATGTCGAAGGTCGGCGCTATGCAATGAGTCTGATGCAGAACGCCGGCCTGAACGTTCGAGTAGATCCGGCAGGAAACATCTTGGGCCGGCGTGAGGGGGGCGTTGCGGGTGAAGGGGTCATCCTGGTCGGATCGCATATAGATACGGTGCCAGATGGAGGCGCCTACGACGGTGCTCTGGGGTCACTTGCCGCGATTGAAGTTGCGCACACATTGACGCATGCAGGCTATCGAAATCGGCATCCTCTGGACATCGTCATCTGGTGTGACGAGGAGAGCGGTCTCACGGGGAGTCGCGGCTTTGTTGGGGAATTGTCAACCGATGACATGAGTCGGCCGGGCAAAGATGGGACGACTCTGGCGGAAAAGGTACGAAGGATAGGAGGTGACCCGGCCAGGATACACGAAGCTAAGCCGGAACCGGGAAGCATTGCTGCCTATCTGGAATTACACGTGGAGCAGGGCAGTATCCTCCACAGCGAAGGAATCGACGTAGGGATCGTGCAAGGCTTCGTAGGTGTTCAGCATTACGATGTTGTCATCAAGGGTGTGCCCAACCACGCGGGTACTACACCCATGGATCGGCGCAGCAACGCCCTCCTTACAGCGTCCGAGTTGGTGCTCGCAGTGGATCGGATCGTCAAATCTACTCCCGGTCGGCAAGTGGGGACCGTGGGCAGACTCATAGTGCGTCCGGGAGCTGCGAACGTGATTCCCGGCCAGGTCGACTTGACGGTCGAACTCAGAGATATGGACATGACGAGCCTCCAGCCGATTTGGGAGGCTATAAGCAAAGAGTTGGAAGATCTCTCGGCGAAGCACGACACGACTGTTTCTTACGAGTTGAGACAATCGCTGGAAGGTACTGTGACCGATCCTGGCCTGCGAGCTGTAATTGCAGAAGTGTCAAAAGACCTCGGGTTATCGAGTACCGAGATGCCGTCCGGCGCCGGTCATGACGCTCAGAAACTGACAAAGGTATGCTCGGCGGGTATGATATTCGTGCCGTCCGTGGGTGGTGTGAGTCACTCTCCCGACGAATTCACGCGACCGGAAGACGTCGCGAACGGTGCCAACGTGCTGTTACAGTCGGTTCTGAAGGTTGATATGATGTAGTCCCTTCTAGCTAGGAGCCTAGTCTCGGGTTAGTTTCGGGGACGTTATGATGCTCAGTCTGATCGCTCATAGCTCGTTCGCAAGCCTTGAATCAGGCAAATAACAATAACTGACGGCACAGCAAATGAATTCGACGGTCGATCATCGGAAGTTATACCGGGTACCCTGGAATCTATCAGACAACGCCATAGCATGGCTCGAGCCCACGGCCAAGTGCAATCTGGCCTGCGAGGGCTGTTATCGGGCCAACGTGAATCAACACAAATCGCTGGATGAAGTGGCTGCGGAACTGGATGTGTTTGAACGGTACCGGAACGTGGACGGCGTGTCTATCGCCGGAGGCGATCCTCTCACGCATCCCAAAGTCGTAGACATAGTGCGAATGGTGGCGGCAAGAGGTTGGAAGCCGATCCTCAACACCAATGGTCTTGCACTCACGTCCGAGTTGCTGCGCGAACTCAAGACGGTCGGGCTTTCCGGTCTCACGTTCCATATCGATAGCAAGCAGGGCAGGCCCAAGTGGAAGGGGAAGAACGAACAGGAACACAATGAGCTGCGACTGCAGTACGCTCAGATGGTGGCGGAGGTCGGGGGACTATCCTGTGCATTCAATTCGACCGTTTATGGAGATACTCTGGATGCCGTTCCCGATCTAGTGGAATGGGCGCAGAAGCACATAGACATCGTCCATGTTATGGTATTTATCTGCTACCGGGCGGCGATACAGGAAGGCAATTTCGATTACTACGCGGGAGGTGAAAAGGTCGACGTCAGCCCACTGGTGTACAGCTATGAGGACGCTCCTCAGCAGATCGACATCTCGGCGCACGATGTCGTGGCCAAGATCAGAGAGCGTTACCCCGACTACTCTCCGTGTGGCTATTTGAACGGAACGGAGTCGCCCGACTCCTTGAAGTGGCTCTTCGCGCTTCGTTTCGGCACTTCCGATAGGGTCTACGGGTATGCCGGGCCGAAGATGATGGAGATGGCGCAGGTTTGGCACCACTTGCGAACCGGTAGGTACATGGCGTACGCCGATCCAAAGGTGTTGCGTAGAGGCAAGTCGATGATGTGGCTATGGCCGTTCGACAGGGGGGTTAGGCAGACCTTCGCACGTGCAGTGGTCGATCCGAAGATGATGTTCCGCAGACTGCACACTCAATCGATCATGATCATCCAACCGGTCGATGTGCTGCCTGATGGAAGGCAGAACATGTGTGATGGTTGCCCCGACATAACCGTCTGGGACGGAAAGCTGGTTTGGTCTTGCCGGATGGAAGAATGCATAAACTATGGCCAGTTCATGCAGACCGTGCCTAAGGATAGCACAAAAAACAGTACGCAGGTCGAGTCGTCACTCTCCTGACAATGCCAAGCTCAAAGTGATTGGCGGATGGGCCATGGAAACGTGGCCCATCCGCAGTTACGCCGGTATCGCCGGCGTGCCCAGCCCCTGTATCAGTTACTTGCCCTGGCACCGCCAGACCGCTATCTCAACCAATGATGGAAATGAAGAAGGGGATCTGCGGGATCTGCCCGGCCGGATGCTGGGTAGAGGTAGGTGTCGAAGATGGCCGGCTTGTTGGCATAGAAGCTGACACGGGCCATCCACTCGGCATGATCTGCTGGCGTGGTCGCTACGCTCCCGAGATAGTCCATTCCGAGCATCGTCTGCAGCATCCGATGCGTCGCATCGGTCCCAAGGGGTCCTACGACTTCGAGCGAATCACGTGGGACGAGGCCTACGATAGCATTGTCGCCAACCTGAATACGATCAAGCGCGAGTCCGGTCCGGAAGCTGTCGCGATATACACTGGCCGAGGAGCGTTCGAACTTTCGTTGTGTGACATGTTTCAGCCGAAGGGAGTAGCGGTCTCTTCGGCTTCCAACGTTCTGTTCCCGTTCGGATCGCCCAACACGATGGGAGTTGGGGCTCTCTGTTACGTCTCCTTTGCGATGATCGCACCACACGTGACGCTGGGCACGATGTTGGTGAATATGTTCAGCGACATCGAGAATGCTGAGTTGATCGTCGTGTGGGGAGCCAATCCCGCAACCGACTCACCGCCGCTGGACATGCATCGATTGGAGGCCGCTGCAAGGCGTGGCGCGCGCGTGGTCGTGATCGATCCACGGAATACTGAAACGGTGAAGCGTGTGAACGGCGAGTGGGTGCCCATCCGGCCAGGTAGTGACGGAGCGTTGGCGCTGGGCTTGATCAACGTGATGATCGAAGATGACCTGTACGATGAAGATTTCGCGGTACACTGGTGCCACGGCTTCGACGATCTCGCTTCATACGTACAGCACTTCACGCCCGAGGTGGTGCAAGAGGTCACTGGCGTATCAGCAGATACGGTGCGCACCCTGGCTCGTGCCATTTGCGCAGCGTCGGGAGCGTGCCCGCTCATGTACACGGGACTGGAGTACTCCAACAGCGGAGTCCAGGCGATCAGGGCCGTCCAGACTGTGTTTGCCTTGGCCGGGCATTTGGACGTGCCCGGGGGGATAGGGCTGGCAATGCGCGACAGCCATTTCCCAATCAACCGGTCATGTAACATCCCCAATCCCAATGTCGATCGCGCCGTAGGGTGTGACGAGTTCCCCATCTACAGCAGCTACCGGGGGGAGTCACACGCACGCGGGCTGGTGGATTCAGTGCTTCAGGGCAGTCCATATCGCATCCGTGGACTGATCGTTCATGGGGCCTCGCTGCTGACGTCGTGGCCTCAGACGTCGGTTTGGAGCGACACCTTGCACGGGCTCGACTTTCTCGTCTGCATCGACCGCCAGATGACCGCGGACATGGCTGCAGCGGACATCATCCTTCCTGCCACGACGATGTTTGAGATCAACTCGTACATGGTCTACGGCCCCATCTTCCGATTGAGGGAGGCGCTGATCGATCCAGTGGGAGAGGCGAGAAACGACTATCTGATCATGGCGGAGTTGGCCAGGAGGCTGGGTTATGGAGACCGGTTTCCGCAGACTGAGGAAGAGTTGATTCGGTTCGCGTTGGATGGTTCGGGCCATTCGGTGGAGGAAATCAGGGAGGCCGGTGGCTGGATCAAGATAGCCACACCGATGATGGAATACCGCAAGTGGGAGAAGGGCGGCCTTCGGGGTGACGGGGAGCCGGGGTTCGATACGCCGACCGGCAGGTTCGAGATACACTCGACGGTGCTGGAGGAGTACGGATACGAGCCGCTCCCGAAGTATGTGGAGCCGACAGAAGGGCCGCTGAACTCACCGGAGCTTCGTCAACAGTTTCCCCTCGTGTTCAATTCGGGTGCTAGACCGCAGACGGACTTCCGCTCGCAGCATCACGGGATCGATGCGCTGGTCACGCATCATCCGGAGCCAACCGTTGAGTTGAATTCCCTGGATGCGGGTACCCGGGACATCCGGTCCGGCGATCTGGTAGAAGTACGGACGGGAAGGGGAGGTGTGAAGTTCCGTGCCCGGGTAACGGATGACATCGTTCCTGGCGCAGTCGAGTGCAGCATGGGTGGTGGCACGGCGGTCGGACCGAAAGCATGGCGCGAGTGGAACGTGAACCACCTCACCGACATTGCGAACCGTGATGAGATCAGCGGGTTTCCTGTCTACAAGGCCCTGTTGTGCGACGTGCGCAGGATCGAAAGAGGAGATTGCGCCACGCGTAATGGAGAACCCACGAGTTCCCTCCCCGAATCGGATGACTGGAGCAAGGCGATCGCAGAGCGAAGGGCACCGCGAAAGAGGATATACCTCGATAATAATGCGACGAGCATCATGCCCGAAGCAGTGAGAGAAACGATGCAACCGTATCTGGCGTTTCTTCACGGCAATCCGTCGAGCATACACGGTGCGGGAAGGGATGCTCGAGCGGCTGTAGAGACGGCTCGCCGCCAGGTGGCAGGCCTGCTCAATTGCCGACCACGACGTGTGGTTTTCACAGGCGGCGGGTCAGAGTCGGATAACATGGCGCTCAAGGGCGTTGCCCTAGCTCATCGTGATCGCGGCAACCACATCGTCACCACGCGCGTCGAACACCCGGCCGTACTCGGCGCATGCGGTAGTCTGGAGAGAATGGGATTCCGCGTGACATACCTGCCGGTTGACGAATTCGGCATCGTCGACTCGGCCGATCTGAGTAAGTCGATTACCGACAATACGATTCTCGTGTCCGTTATGATGGCAAACAATGAGGTTGGGTCGATACAGCCAATACGCGATCTCTGCGCTATCGCACACGAAAGAGGGGCCTTGTTTCATACCGATGCGGTACAGGCGGCAGGCAAGATACCTGTGGATGTGAATGAGTTGGATGTGGACCTTCTTACCGTGTCGGCGCACAAGCTTCACGGTCCCAAGGGCGTCGGTGCCCTGTACAAGCGCAAGGAGATTCTCCTGGAACCGCTGATACACGGAGGAAAGCAGGAAAGCGGGCTTCGAGCGGGAACCGAGAACGTGCCAGCGATCGTTGGCTTTGGCAAGGCGGCTGAAATTGCCCGGCACTCGGTGGACGGTCATGACCGAGTGCAACAGCTTCGAGACTCGTTGGAATCAACCATCAGGGAACGGGTACCAGAGGCAAAGCTCAACGGACATCCGGAACATCGCCTACCCAACACACTCAATCTCACTCTGCCCGGACTGCGAGGAGAGTCACTCGTGGTGGCGCTCGACCAACATGGCATCTCGCTGTCTTCTGGATCGGCGTGCAAGGCTGGATCACCGGACCCCACTCACGTCCTGATCGCCATGGGAAAGACGCCGGAAGATGCACACTGTGCGGTGAGGTTCTCACTCTCGCGCTACACAACCGAAGATGAAGTGCGAGAAACCGGACGTGCCCTAGCCAGCGTGCTGGAGGAGATGGAGACGACGGTTAGGTTCCTACCCTGCAAGTAGTCGAGCGGCTGCTAGTTCACCGGGCCGCTTGTCTTGGAGTCCGGAGCCAACCCCACTTGGGCTCCTGGAAGGATCATTGCCAGGCCTCCGAGAATGGCTGTAGCGCCAATCGCCACCCGCCAACTCAGAGTCTCACCGAGTACGGCCGCTCCAGCCATCACGGCAACCAGAGGGTGAACCAGGGCCATCGACATCACCTTGGTCACTTGCATGTGTCTGAGTAGCCAATAGAAAAGAAAGAACGCGAGTGCTGAGCCGAAGAGTGAAAGGTAGGCCAAAGAGGCGATGGCAGAAGGCGTCCAGGAAACTCCTACGGGACCGCCCTCGACTGCTATTCCGACCAGCAATAGAGTGGAGCCGCCGATCGTCATCTGGTAGCTGGCTATCACCAGCGGGTCGATGTGCGTCCCGCGAGCCTTTATGAGCACC
Source organism: Gemmatimonadota bacterium (assembly GCA_039588335.1). GTDB lineage: Bacteria > Gemmatimonadota > Gemmatimonadetes > Gemmatimonadales > GWC2-71-9. The sequence continues at coordinate 9,341 of JBDGZZ010000022.1, forward strand.
TGTGCCAGCGCCATCGTGGCGGAGCCGAGTACAAAAGCCAAGCACCCCCATACGGCCAGCGTGCTCTCGGCCTCGAGCTGATCGGCGAAAATCACCGCTACACCGATCAGCCCCAGCAGGGCACCTGCGAGCTTGCCCTTGGTCATCGGTTCCCCGGGCAGCCCAATGTGTGCGAACATCAGGGCAAAGAGGGGGACGGTCGAGAACATCACAGCCGTGAGACCGGAACTCACGTACTGCTGTCCCCAGAACTGAGCCGAGTATGCAATCCCTATTGTCAGCAGACCCGTTGCTGTCAACAAGCGCCAATCTCTAGAGCTGCGCGGTAGCGGGACGCGCCTGACAGCAAGCACAACTCCCAGCACGACGGCGGCAACGAGGAATCGGATTCCAGCGAAGGTGATTGGCGGTATTTCGTCCAGGCCGATGCGTACCGCTAACCAGGTGAGGCCCCACACGACCGACAGCACCAGCCATGCGAGAGCAGCCACAGCCGGGCGGCCCTGGGGGCTTAGTCTACTTGTTATGGGGTTGATGAGTCCGGGTCACCGGGATGCCGTCTCCAGATACAGCACAATCCTGGAGTACTGATCCGGAGTCAGGGTCCTCCCGAGCATCGTCTCCATTCGATCCATCATGCGACGGACCACAGCGATCCAGTCTTCGCTCGAGTGTTGTTGCGGGTCGGGCAGATCGTGGCAACCACTGCAGGTCTCGGCAAAGAAGTCTCGCCCCGGGCCCTGAGGCAGGTTGGCACTCACCTGAAGTGCGTTGTCGATCAGGTACTGCAGCATGACCTGTCGTTCGGCGGTGGTGGGTATGGGGACTCCGAACGACTCCGGGATTCCACCTGCTCTCAGCCACATACGGCGAATTGTGCGCGGCCAATCAGTGGTCGAATGAGCTAACGGAGCGGGGAGATTGTGACAACTGATGCAGTACTGAACCAGGAACTGAGCCCCTTGCGAATCGGGATCCGGCAGGTCGGTTGGCGAAACTCCGGGTGGAGGAAGTGCAACTTTAGCCGACGCAAGCAGCAGTTGATCTGCGGGTGCCTGATTTGCTGTGTCTGTTTCCTGTGCTTCCTGGGAGGCCTGAGTGCAGGCTGCAGACATGATGGCGGCCAACGGTAGCAACGCCATTAGGCATATGTGAACAAGCGACGTAGAACGGTCAAACATGTCTTGTTTCCAGGTCTCGTTCAGGAGGTTAAAAGGGGCCGAATCGGTTGTAAGAAACGGTCAACTCAGGAGGAATGTCAAGGCGTTGGGCCTGGTGGCGGCCTTGGCACTTACTCCAGCCGGCGGCGTTCAGCCTCTCGTCCCGTCCAGTAAGTACGCCAGTCCGGCGAAAGCGGGCAATGGATGTGTGATCAAGTAAGTCGGGATGGCCTTCATGTATTCGGTGAACCGTCCCTTGTCCTCGAAGCGAGTACGAAAGCGGGCAGCTTTGAATGCCGATCCCATCTTCGGCACTATGCCACCCGCGATGTAGACGCCTCCACGGGCTCCCAGGGATAGCGCGAGGTCGGATGCAACCGTGCCCAGCATTTCGCTGAACATGTCGATGGCGTGAGTGCAGGCTGGGCATGTTCCGGAAAGGGCTCGGCGCGTAATGGTTGCCGGTGTCAGGCGTTCAGATGGCTTCCCCTCCACTGGGGCCAGCGCCGAATACAGATTTACGAGGCCGGGGCCGGAGAGTACGCGTTCTGCGGAGACGTGTCCCCACTCCCGGCGCATAAAGCCCAAGACTCCCGCTTCGAAATTGTCGAATGCCGGCAGAGTAACGTGCCCGCCTTCGGTGGCCAGTGCTATGCGCCCTGTCTCGGAAAAAACCAAACATGATACTCCGAGCCCGGTCCCGGGCCCGAGAACCGCCACAGGGGCGGCCGGCACGCGTTTGCCGCGTCCCATTTTCCGTTTGTCTTCATGCGGGAGATCCGGTATGGCCAAGGCCACTGCCGCAAAGTCGTTGATCACCTCGAGTCGTTCGAGGCGTAGTGCTCTACGAAGTCGCTCGATGGAAAATGACCACGGGCTGTTGGTGAAATCGATGACGTCGCCATCTATTGGTGAGGCCACGGCAAAGGCAGCTTGATACGGTGCAGGGTCGGGCGTGAAGCGCTTCAAGTACTCTTTCAAAGCAGTCCCCAGCCCCTTGTAATCTCGACTCCGAAAGACTGCCACGTGCTGTGGTTCTCGCCCTGGCGCCTGCAGGGCGAATCGTGCGTTGGTTCCGCCGATATCGGCAAGTAATCGAGGGGCCTTGGGATTCAGTTTCTTCGCCATGTCTCCGTCTCTTTGAGTTCTCTTCTTGCCTAGCGTCATTCTGGATTGGCTCTCAATATAGCAACTGTGGTAGGCACGTGCGGTTGCGAGAGCATTTGCATTGCAAAGGTCCGCACGAGCGGTAACTTCCACATGTTTAGCGAGTTCTCGAAGGCGTTGATTACCCCGCCTGCTAGCGGGATGTCGCGATAGGCCTCACATGCCGACTAAGTCCAAGGTTCTCTCCAATAGGTGGCCCGTAGTGGTCGTCGCCAACACGCTTCCCGTCCGCCGGGTAAGGGAGAAGGGAAAACCGTCCTGGGAACGAAGTCCCGGTGGACTGGTTTCAGCCCTGACGCCGATAGTGGAGCGGTCTCAGGGAGCCTGGGTAGGCTGGTCGGGAACGGCGGGGCGGGCGCCCGAACCATTTGTGCACGACAACATAGCCAACATCCCCGTTTCGATTTCGGCGGCGGAGTTACGTGGGTTCTACCAGGGTGTGTGCAATCGGACCCTGTGGCCTCTTTATCACGACGCGGTGCGGCAGCCGGAGTACCACCGCCATTGGTGGGTGCAATATGTGGAGGTGAACGACCGTTTTGCAGAGATGGCGGCGCAAACCGTGGCTCCGGGAGGAACGGTCTGGATCCACGATTATCATCTGCAACTGGTGCCGCAGATGCTGAGAAAGCGGCGCGGCGATGTCAGAATAGGATTCTTCCTGCACATTCCGTTTCCTCCGGAGGAACTCTTCACCCGCCTTCCGTGGCGACGCCAGATACTCGAAGGCATCCTCGGTGCGGACGTGGTCGGCTTTCAGACCAAGGCTGCAACACAGAATTTCTCGAGACTGGCTCAACGGTACACCGGTGCTCGCGGCAAGGGGTCGAGGCTTTCGTTTGACGATCGCTCGGTACACATAGGCGCTTTCCCGATATCGATTGACTTTCAGAAGTATGAGTCGGTGGCCCAGAATCCAGCCGTGATCAACCACTCGGAGGAACTGCGCAAGACCCTGGGTCTGGGACGCAAGATCATTCTTGGTGTGGACCGTCTGGACTACACGAAGGGCATAGATGTACGGGTAAAGGCGTTCGGAGAGCTGTTGTCGATGGGGCACGATACGATTCGCAATACCGTGTTGGTTCAAGTGGCAGTCCCGAGTCGGGTACGCATCGAAGAGTACCAGGAATTGAGAAGTACGGTGGAGGAGCTAGTCGGGCAGATCAACGGGCGTTTCGGTGAAGTCGGGGTAGCGCCCGTGCACTACCTGCGTCGTAACATGCCCTTCGAGGAACTCATTGCGATGTATCGTGCGGCCGACGTGATGCTGGTAACACCGTATTGCGATGGGATGAACCTCGTAGCCAAGGAATACGTTGCGACTCGGTTCGACAACACCGGAGTGTTGGTCCTGAGTGAGTTTGCTGGTGCGGCCCCCGAACTGCGCAGCGCGCTGCTTGTGAACCCGCACGACGTAGATGGCTTGGCAGAGGGAATGGGCCGCGCCCTGTCTCTGTCTTCGAAGGATGCTCGTAGAAGAATGCGGGCAATGAGGCGGGTCGTGCGCCGCAATACGGTGCACGATTGGGCCAGTTCCTTCATGAAGGCGCTGAAGGCGTGACGCGGACGTCCCTAATCCGTTAGCTCGTCGGTGCCTTCTTCTAGCTCGTCGGTGACTTTTTCCGGCGGCTCGGCCTCGAGTTCTTGTAGCCGTTGCTCCAGAAAGGCTGCCAGTTTGGCCGCCTCGGCCCGGTGCCGGCGGCGAAAACGGAGCCTGATCACTCCCCGCTTGCTGCCTGGGATGCCTTCAACCGTCTTCATGGTCTTGGTCCTAATGGACAGCTCGGCCTTGAACAGACTCTGCTTGTAGCTCACCGATGCTACATCGTCGGGTAGGATCTCCCGCTCCTCGACGCCCGAACGATACACGCCAAAGAACGCATCTTTCGACTCGTACTCCAGGACGAGCCGGCCACCCTCTACTCTTATCATTCCCTCGGCTTCTGTGAACATCGCGTCGGGAGTGTGAAACTTGACTGGTATGCTCGGCATTAGTAGTCCCAGGAATTCACGATCGAATCAGCACCATCTGCCAGCAGGACTGGTGCTTGGCAAGAGAATCTGGCAAAAACAATGGCCGCTGGCAACGGTCGGCCCACGGTGAGCCCGACTCGCGGACTGCAACCGCTGCCGATATCTTAGCGGCCTAGGTGCTGCGAAATACCGGGAGCCTATGACGGTCTGCCGGTACCCGAGGACACAAGGAGAGATAATGCGCGGACAGATATGCGTTCCCTTACTTGCGGGAATACTACTACTGCCAGCCTCGCCACTTCATACCCAGGTATTTCCGGAATCGGACTCCGATACGACATGGTACACTGTGAATGGGAAGAGGCACGGCGTGAGCTTCTTCCCAGAGCATCGACACCCCGGCGTGCAATACGAAGCCAGTGAGACACTGACGTTCGATCGATACCACACCGCCAACGTCATGTACGAATGGCTCAAACGTTGGGCGGAGCAGTATCCGAACATCTTGGAGCTGTACGAAGTTGGCAGGAGCTTCGAAGGCAGGCCGATTATGCAGGTGACCATAACAAACAAGGAGACGGGCAGGGCAGAAGACAAACCGGCTGCGTTCTTCGAAGGAGGAAGACACAGCGGGGAGATCACTAGTAGTGAGTCAGTGCTGTGGCTAGCCAAGCATCTCCTGGAGAGCTACGGCACGGATGAAGCTATCACCGACCTCATCGACACGAAGGCGATATACCTCAAGCCTCAGAACAATCCTGATGGTTCGAACCTCTATCTGAACACGGCACAATCGAACCGTAGTACACTGAGGCCACACGACAACGACCGCGATGGCTTGATCGACGAGGATCCGCCGGAAGATCTCGATGGTGACGGAGTCATTTACCAGATTCGGTACCGCCCCGGTCTAGATGATGACGAAGAAGCCACGATGATTCTGGACGATCGCGATCCGTCGGGGCGTCTGATGCGACGTGCGACGAATCCCGCTGAAGGTGAATGGATCGTCCTTTCTGAAGGCATAGACAACGATGGCGATGGTCGATTCAACGAGGATGGTATCGGAGGACTCGATCTACATCGCAACTACCCTGAGAATTGGCGACCAGACGCCGGAGGAGACAAAACAGGTCGTGGTTACACGCAGTCTGGCGCCGGCGAGTTTCCCCTGAGCGAAACGGAAACGCGGGCAACCGTGCTGTGGGTCCTTTCACACCCGAACATATCCGTCGCCAACTCGATGGACACCAGAGTCCCGATGCACCTCCGGCCGCCTTCCACGTCGAAGAGTGCAGAACGCATGTATCCCGAGGACCTCGCGTACTATGTCTACTTCGACAGCGTAGGCATCGACGTCACGGGATATCCTTGGGCAGGCGACGTTTACGAAACGTATCGAACGCGTGTTCCCATCAATCCGTTCACCGGCGACTCAGCGCGGCCAAGTCCACTCTTCGGGCACAGTCCCGACTTTGGATACTGGTATTACGGGGCAATCTGGTACGGTGACGAACTGTGGAACGGCGGTGCCATGGAGGACTACAATGAAGACGGACTGCTGGATCAGGTCGACGCACTCACGTGGGATGACGAAGGCAATGGTGGAAACGGATTCCGCGAGTGGGAGCCGTTCGAGCATCCGACGCTGGGCCAGGTAGAGGTCGGAGGGTTCCACCCCAAGTTCTTCTCCCAGAACGGCCCACCAGAGGAACTGGAGCGCTGGGCCCGCGGTCAGGCCTTGTTCAATCTACAGATGATGTTGCATTTGCCTCAGATCGATGATGTCGCAGCGAACGTTCGCACACTGAGTGAGGACGGCGACAGCACTACCTATGAGATCACCGTGAGCTGGTCCAACAGCGGGCAGCTCCCCACCGCACTACGTCAGGCGCAACTCGTCAAGATCGTCCGCGAGGACAGAGTACGGCTGGAATTCGACAACTCCTTCATGGACGATGAAGATCGCAAATTGAGGATCGTAACGCCGAGTCGGAGGGACAAGGTGGTTGGAGCTGGTTGGACGCAGCCTAGCGAATCGAAGTCGGTGACGTTCGAGGTACGGACCTACGGCATTCCGGGTGTCGAAGGAACCGTACATGTCATGTCTACCCGCGGCGGACTCGTGAAAGTACCGCTCGTGCTAGGTGAACCGGAGAGTTCTCAGTAGAGAGATCGACTACAGAATTGGCGGGCAGAGAATCAGAGCCGAAGGGGCGACGCATTGCGTAGCCCGAACACCGAGAGGCAGAGGGGCAGACAAACCAACAATGGAGGCGATGTTATGGCCCATCACGTCTACAAGAAGACTGAGATAGTTGGCACGTCGCCGACGAGTATCGAAGATGCCGTGACAACGGCGGTTGACCGAGCATCTAAGACCCTGCGCAACATGCGCTGGCTGGAAGTGAAGGAAATCCGAGGCCACATCGAGGACGACAAGCTGAGCCACTGGCAGGTCGTGATGCAGATCGGGTTTACGTTGGAGTAAAACAGGTAGCAGGGAGCAGGGAGCGGTTCACTCCTGGGGGAGCTGAGATCCAATCGCTGTTCCTAGGCTCTGCTCCCCGCTCCCGGCTCTTTGCTCCCTGCTCCCCGTTTTAGAACATCCCCCCGATCACTCCATCCACCCTTGGCTGTAGGCGTTGCAGCCAATCCTCGAAGTACTGCAGTTGTGATCTCTCATCGGCTGTGAACTCGCGGGGCCAATTGCTCACTTGGCCGTACAGGCGCGAAAGGCGGTTGCGGAGTTCAGTGAGAAGAGGCCGGATGGCCGCGATCTCCTCGGACACGGCAGTGTACTGGCTTGCTGAGTCTTCTGGCATGCCCTCGATCCGCTCCGCGATCTTGGATACGGTGTCGACAGTGACCAAATGTCTCCGCAGCAGCCCGGCGACGTATTGCACCTGCTCGTGCCAGCCCAATAACTCCGATTCGGCCACCGCAACACGTGGGTCCTGGAGTACGGTGACAGTCTGCTCCTGGCTGCTCTCACCTGTGGTGAGCCGTACCGTGTACACACCTGGGAGCACCCAAGGACCGGAGGGGCCCCGGTTCATTCCGGAGACGGGCATGGGCGGCCCCAGGTTCTCATACCTGAGGTTCCACAGTATGCGATTCACGCCTCCGGATGTCTGACTCCTCAGTCGACTCACCTGATCTCCAGCTGCGTCGAAGACCGTCACTGTAACGTTGTCATCTTCGTTCTTCTCACGCAGGTAGTAGTCGATGATCGCCCCGGGTGGCTGATTCTGGCCTCGGAATATCATGTCGCCGGTATGGCCGCGCTCGCCGCCATAACGAATCATCCGAATGGGCTCTATGCCGAACAGATGAGCATCCGATGCGAGTACCGCGGGCGTCGTTTCCTGCAGCGAGTTGATGTTGTCCAAGATCCATATGCCACGTCCGTGAGTTCCCACAACTAGGTCGTTGTCGCGGGGGTGCACAACGAGGTCATTGAACGCGAGGGTGGGCATATTGCTCTTCAGTTCTATCCAATGGTCTCCCCCATCGTTGGTGTAGAAGAGACCCAGCTCCGTACCGAGATAGACAACCTGGGCGTTACGCGGATCTTCTCGCACCGTACGCAGGACGCGATCTGCCGGAAGGTCGCCCGTGATGGACGTCCACGTGTTGCCGTTGTCGTTTGACTGGAACAGGTAGTTGGCGAAATCATCATTCCGGTAGTTGTTGACGGCGACGTAGACTCTTCCTTCGACAAATCGTGAGGGTTCGATTCCGGAAATCCAGGAAGAGGACGGCAGTCCGGGCACAGCGTCAGTCACGTTGTTCCAGGTTGCCCCATCGTCGAGGGACACTTGCAGGTTACCATCGTCTGTGCCGGCGTACAGAAGACCTTGCCTCACCGGCGACTCGACAATTGCAGTCAGCGTCGGGTAATAGGGAATGCCGTCGTCAAGCGAAAGCGTCGTGTCGTGTGCCCGTTCTCCCATGAGCGGCAGTTCTCGACGGTTGACGCCGGTTGTGAGATCTCCCAGTGACACCCAGGTATCCCCGCGATCGGTGCTCTTCCAAGCCTGGTTGGTGCCCGCATAGATGGTGTTGTTGTCATGCGGTGAGATGTAGAACGGGCCGTCCCAGTTTGCCGGGGCCATCGCGTTGCCCAACTCGGGTTCTGGCGTTCCCGGGCCCCAAGCATCCCAATTTCTGCGGGCGCCTATTGCACCGCGAGGAGCATCGGGTCGGATCCAGGCGCGGGCCCCGCTTGCGAGGTCGACGCGCGAGAGACCGAGATACTGGGACTCGGTGTAAAGAGTGCGGTTGTCAGTCGTGTCCACGAGGTTGAGGAAACCATCCCCGCCACCCGTCTTGATCCAGTCTTGGAACAGAATACCCTCTGCTCGGAACGTGGTGCTCGGACCCATCCAGCTTCCGTTGTCCTGAAGTCCACCGTATACCCAGTAAGGCTCCCTCATATCGACAGTCACACGGTAGAATTGGCTCACGGGCAGGTTCGTTACGTAGAGCCAGGTCACACCGCGATCGTAGGAGATGCCGAGTCCTCCATCGTCTGCCTTCATCACATGGCGTGAATCATGCGCACTCACCCACACCAGTCTGTCGTCTCCGTGCAGCGACTGTCGTGCAGGCCGAAAAGTCTTCCCACCGTCATCAGAATAGCTGTAGGTGTTCACCATGTAGATGCGCTGGTCGTCGTTGGGGTCGACAAGCGGTTGACTGGCGTACATCGGACGAGGGTTCCAGTCGCTCATGAACTCCCAGGTTTCGCCCTTATCTTCCGAGCGATAAACGCCGGCCCTGCGTTCTCCGTAGGCCGTTGAAGCGTTGTAACGATACCCTTGCTCGACGGATATGTAGACGATGTTGGGATCGGACCTGTAGATTGATATGCCGATGCGGCCCTTGTCTCCCTGAGGAAGATCGTTGGTCAACTCACGCCAATTCCGGCCGCCGTCGGTCGATTTGTAGAGTCCGCTCCCAGGCCCGCCACCGTTGAAGCCGTATGGTCTCCGTCGTCTCTGGTACATGGCCGCATACATCGTGGTCGGGTCCAGTGGGTCGATCGCGACGTCAACGGCTCCTGTGTTCTCGTCTACATGCAGCACCCGAGTCCAGGAAGTGCCTCCGTCCTCTGACATATAGAGGCCGCGCTCTTCGCTTGGACCCCAGAGGTGACCCATGGCAGCGACGAACACGATGTCCGGGTGGGTCGGGTGCAGCACGATCCGCCCGATATGGTGACTGTCCTCTAGTCCCATGTTGGTCCACGTAGCGCCACCGTCCGTGGACTTGTACGCCCCGTTTCCCCATGATGAGCTTTGGCGGCTAGCCCGCTCACCCGTGCCCACCCAGACCACACTCGTGTCGAGCTGGTGAACGGTCACGTCCCCGACCGAATGCGTGGCCTCACGGTGGAACACCGGCGTGAACGTGATCCCGTTATTCCCAGTCTTCCAGACGCCACCGGTGGCAGAGGCCACGTAGAACGTGTATGGGTTTGACTCGACCACAGCGAGATCGACGATACGGCCGCTCATTGTAGCAGGTCCGATCTCGCGAAACCGTAGGTTGGAGAAGGCCTGCTCGGTTGTGGACTGGGCCTCTATGGTGGAGGCCAAGGACACCGCCAGACACGTGGCGAGGCCGATCCGGATGTATGCAACGTGACGCTTCATTTAGGGGGGATACCTCCGTTGCCGTGAACGGGTGTAACGGCCTTGGGGTCGATGGGCCTCAAGGTATCGCACCGGCACCCTCGGGGGTAGCCGCGAATGCCTCTGACCGGTAGGTACCGCTCCCAGCTCCCGCTCCCCTGTCGGAATCGCTTTCGACCGGTAGATTCCCCTCGATTCGCAAGTCCCGCACGCAGCGTAATAACCAGGGAGGATCCGATGAGCCGCCGGAGCCTAGGCGTCGCCTTGGCTGGTGTTGCCATCTTTGGAACATGGCACGCTTCGCCAGTCAGTGCGCAGTCCCACGACTCGACGTATGCCGCCAGAATCAGTGAATACACCACCGACGATCGTTTCATCAATGAACTGGTGGACCATCTGCCACTGTCGGCGGAGGTGCCGTCGCCCATGGATCATTTCGGCACGATCATAGGGGCGCCCGACATTCTTCATACAACAACCGACATCTACGGTTACATGAGGGCTCTGGAATCGGCTTCGTTGCGGGTAGCGGTCCGGGCAATCGGGAAGACCGAAGAGAACCGTGACATGATAGAGGTCGTGATCGCGGACGAGAATACGATCGCTGATTTGGAGCGCTATCGGGGCTACCTCAATGCGATTGCCGACCCCCGTGGGATCAGTGACGAAGAGGCACAAGCACTTCTGGCAGATGCGAAGCCGGTCTATTACGTGATGGCTGGCCTGCATTCTCCCGAGACCGGCCCCCCCGAGATGGTGATGGAACTAGCGTACCGGCTTGCGGTCGAGGAATCGTCATTCATCCGGGCCATTAGAGACAACGTCATCGTGGTCATCTTGCCCGTGGCAGAGCCTGACGGGCGCGACCGGATGGTAGATGCTTACCGGTACAAGAAAGCGAATCGTGAAGTTGGTCCGTCCCTGCGGTATTGGGGTAAGTACGTCGCTCATGACAACAACCGCGATGGCTATGGCCTGGGGCTGGCATTGACTCGCAACGTGTTGGGGTCGTTCATGCACTGGAAGCCCACCGTGATGCACGATCTGCATGAGTCGGGATACTTCCTCTACGTATCGACTGGGACTGGCCCGTACAATCAGGAAATAGATGCACTGACGATAGACGAGTGGCACAACATAGCGCACGAAGAAGTGACGCAGCTGACCAAATACGGCATGCCAGGAGTATGGACACACGCGTTCTACACCGGATGGGCTGCCAACTACCTGTCTTGGATTGCAAACACACGCAACAGCATTGGCCGCTTCTACGAGACTCTGGGTAACGGGGGAGCCGATACCCGGGAACGCGAACTACCTGCCCGTGCGACGTCTAGAGAGTGGTATCGCCCGAGTCCGCCGTTGGAGAAAGTGACGTGGTCACTGAGGAACAACACCAATTACATGCAGAGTGGAGTCCTAGTTGCACTCAAGTACGCTGCGGACAATCGCGAGGACTTCGTGGAGAACTTCTACCTACGAGGAAAGCGAGCGGTCGAGCGTGGCCGGACGGAGGCTCCATTCGCCTGGGTGATCCCGCAAGGACAGCGGCGGCCGACGGCGGCGGCCAACCTGGCCAACCTCATGCTGCAGCAGGGAGTTGAGTTACATGTAGCGGAGCGGGAGCTCGAATGGTTCTCTGACTCTGCTGCGGACGAGCGGAGTACAGCAGCAGAAGGGTCGTTTGTGATTCGCATGGATCAGCCGTACCGCACCGTGGTACAGGTCCTGTTTGGTGAGCAGGAGTTCCCGAGCGGTGCGACTCCACCCTACGATGATGTGGGCTGGACGCTTCCGTATCTCCATGGAGTGGAGGCAATTCCGGTAGCTGATTCGAGCATTCTGGAAGCCAGAATGCGGCCGCTTGCAGAGCCGGTGGCCCACAGCGGCAGATTCGAGGGTAAGAATCGTTCCTACTACCTGGTCAACAACACCACCGACGACAATGTCACCATGTTCAGATTCCGGCTGGGTGACGTTCAGATGGAGGCCGCGGAACAGGAATTCGTGATCGACGACCGTACCTATAGCAGCGGGAGTCTCATCATTCGGTCAGAGGGAAACGCACAAGAGGTCGTAGAACGAGTGGAGGCCGTTGCCGAGGACCTTGGGATCGAGGTGACGGGTGTACGGGACCGTCCGGCTGTGAGCACTCACGACCTGGATGTCCCACGGATAGCTCTGGTGCACACGTGGGTGTCGACTCCGCAGGATGCAGGATGGTGGCGTCTCACCTTCGACCGATTCGAGATTCCCTATAGCTATCTCTCAGAGCAGGATCTGGCGGTGAACGATCTGAGTGAGTTCGATGTCGTGATCATGCCCAATCACCGGGCGAGTCCCCAGAACCTGGTGAGCGGTACCACGGTAGTCGGTGATCCGATTCCCTGGCAAAGAACGGACGAGTACTCGGCCATCGGGATCATTGACGAGACTTCAGATTTGAGGCAGGGAATGGGATATGAGGGCCTGAAGAACCTCAAATCCTTCGTGGAACGGGGAGGCGTGTTCATTACTGAGGGGAGCGCAGCAGCCTTTCCGATCCACATGGCCATAACGCGACGGGTGAGTATCAGAGCACCGCGTCAACTAGTCGCTCGTGGCTCGGTGCTCAAGACCAGCGTGGAAGACGATACGAGTCCGATCGTGTACGGGTATCCGGAGTCTGTCGGAGCCTATTTCAGCTCGCAGCCCGTATTTCAGGTGGACAAGAACGACGGTGGTACGAGCTCACCCGAATGGCTACGGGACGAGGTATGGGAAAAAGAGATCCCACGGGTCGTATTGAGTTTCGCGGAGAAGGACGTGCTCATGAGTGGTATGCTGAGTGGCGAGAGTGAGATTGCCGGCACACCGGCAATCGTAGACGTACCCGTGGGGCAGGGACACGTAGTGCTGTTCGCTATCAGGCCATTCTGGCGTCTGGAGACATTCGGCAGTCACGCATTCGTGTTCAACACGATGCTTCACTGGAACGACCTTCGTGTGGGGTGGCCCACACGTCCGGTCGAGGAGGAAGATGAAACGGTAGCTGGAGGTCGATAGACCGCCAGCGGAAGGGTCCGGCGGCTGATTGCCCTCGAGCGACGATTAGGCGGTACTGGTTGTAGGTGCCCGGTCTGGTTCGGGCCGACCCAACCTGCGGAGCCAGTGGAAGTGCGACGACATGGCCGAGCGCAGAGACCTGTGCGAGTGGTACTTCACACCGAACTTCCTGCATACCGACTCTACGATGGGTGCCAGATCAGCGTAGTGAAGGTGACAGATTTTCGGGAACAAGTGATGTTCGATCTGAAAGTTGAGTCCACCGACGTACCAGGTGAGCAGTCTGTTGTGCCTGGCGAAATCGACGGTACTGGCTGCCTGATGCACCGCCCATTCATCTTCCATCCGATTCGATCCGTCGACCGGGACTGGGAAATCCGCCTCTTCCACACAGTGCGCCATCTGAAACACGATGCCCAGTACGACGCCTATCGCTAGGGCAGTGAAACAATAGAACAGTGCGACAAGCCAGAATGGGTGTAACATCGCCGGTATCACAAACGCGAGCGTGACAAATGCCGCCTTGCCGCCCAGGAAAACAGCCAGGTCTTTGCCGCGGGGTCGCGGGATCGTCCGAGCGCCAACATGGCCTCTTATGAGTTCCTTGTAGTCGTCCACCAGGTGCCACTTCAGTGCGACAAAACCGTATAGCGGCCACATGTAGAAGTGCTGGAACCGGTGGAAGCCGTAGCGTGGCTGCTGCGGCGCCAATCGCCCCAAGGGACCGATATTGATGTCGTCGTCGGCGCCGTCGATGTTCGTGTAACTGTGGTGTAAGACGTTGTGCTTCCAGCGCCACAGATACGAACTCCCGCCGATAACGTCCAGGGTCTTGGCGGCGATGCCATTGATGATCTTGAAGTTGGAGTAGCCGCCATGGGAACCGTCGTGCTGTATGTCCATCCCGATAGCTGCGGCAGCCAAGGCCAGTGACACTGCCAATCCGAGTGCCACCCACCACACGTTGGCCACGAAGACCAACAGGAGATATGAGGTAGTGAACCAGGTCAGGATGATGCCTGACTTGACGTACATGCTTGGCAAGTCACGCGGGGGACGTCGGGACGAGTCGAAGTACTCTGTCACTCGTGCCTTGAGTTCAGCGTGGAACTCCGACGCTTTGGCGAACTTTATTGTAATGCTACCCAGGCTTTCGCTCCTTGTGTACTTTAGGCGCTGGCTGCTGCGCCCATCTGTACCATGGGCTGGCTTTCGGTCGTCTTGAGGTAGGCGCACGGATCGTGGTGCAGCGCTCCCTCAGGAAGCCACTCCCAAAGTGGCCCGAGATCCTTTCGTACGCGATTGACGAAGAACTCGGGCAGGTCCGTTGTCTCACCGTCGAAATAGCGCTTGAAATGGGTGTCTGTGTCAAGTCGACTACGCACTTCGGAGTAGTATCCGATCCGCCCGAACCCTTCGGAGGATATAGCGCGCACAACGTTCATCCAACGAGGGATCCTTGCCTTCACGGCCCGGAACCGTCTGAATATCGAACGCCATGAGAATGTATGTTTGCTCAAGTCGATCACGCGATCGTAGAAGTCAGGCCACGAGTAGTTCTTGGGCCGAATGTTCATGGCGTGGTTGTTGTTCAGGAAATGGAACGGGAATGGTAGGATCCTCCCATCACGTTGATACGTGAGATTTAGTGGGGCGGCGCTACCGAATCCGGACAGCAAGGAGTAGCCGGGAAACGCTCCCGGTGTGAGATCCACGAATTGTCTGTTTCCCGGTCTTGGATTTGTTCCCCAGATCATACCACGATTCGATGCCCGGCAGCATGGCCTTGAAACCATTCCGTTTGAGCCGTTTGAGCCGTGGCTCTGATAGCAGAGACAAGCTGCTCTCTGCTACGAAATCGATGCTGTCGGGCGGGGCGGCTTCCTCGATTGCGTCGAGGAAGGAGTCGAATCTCACGCCGAAGTTGGGGTCATGCCACCCTACGCGTGGGCGGCGGTACTTCTGTCGCAGAAAAATGAGATCTTCTTTGATCACGTCCAGATCGAGGCTTTGATGGGGTACCTCCGAGTCGATGCAGAAACTGCACGTGTACGGACAACCGAGGCTGCCGAGCATCGGCACGATCTTGATGAGCGGAGCTTTCTTGAGTGTCTGTTCAATGAACTTCCACCGCTCGCGCACTCCGGGAAGCTCGGTAGGCTGTTGGCCAGCCGATAGTAGAACGCCACGGTCGCGGTGAGGAGCGGGATCGTAAAGGAGGTCGGCGACGGTCTGCTTGTCAGTGAACCCGAATACGTAGTCAAAATACAACTGTGAGTCTTGCGGGTAGCAACGCGCGTGCGGACCACCGAGTATCGTGATCGCACCCTTCGAGCGGAAGAGGTTGCTCAACGCGTACGCCAGTTGTGCTGATTGAGAAAAAGCACTCATGAACACGAGATCGACGTCGGCCGGCAACTCGTCGACGATATCTTCCAGGCCAGTGTAGCAGATGAAAGTCACTTCGTGTCCCTCATCTTCGCACCACTTGGCCACAACCTGGGACATGATGCCCGCCAGATTTGCATGCATCAGGCGAGCATATAAGGATCGATTTGGACCCTTGGTTACAAGGTCAAGAACGCCGATTCTGAGTCTGCGCACGGGAACTCTCAGACGGGAGAAGGATGGAGCAAGATACCGGTAGATGGTGAAATGGCAAGTGGGACACCGGTTTGCGGGCGTTGCATGAGTCCGGGCTGCCGGTGGACGAGCCTTGATGTGGGCCCGTACATTGGGAATACAGGAGGTCCCGGTGAGCCCAGTACGAATCAACTCCGGTAGGGCATGGGGAGTGACAATACAAGGCATGAGATCGAGGTCCGAATGAGCTACAAGCCAATCGAAGACTATGGGATCATTGGCAACATGCACACGGCCGCACTGGTGGGTGTCGACGGCTCCATCGACTGGTACTGCTATCCACATTTCGATTCGCCCAGTGTTTTCGGGGCTATTCTCGATGAGCGCAATGGGGGACATTTCAAAGTCTGTCCAGTACGACCAGACGTCACTCGCAAGCAATTCTATTGGCCCGACACAAACGTCCTGGTGACTCGGTTCCTAACCGCTGATGGAGTTGGACAGGTCGTCGACTACATGCCGGTGGACGTTCAGAAGGGCGACGCTGGATATCATTGGCTCATCAGACGTATCCAGGTTGTTCGGGGGAGCATGGCGTTCCACATGGAATGCCGCCCCGCGTTCAACTACGCCCGGATGGAACATGAGGTGGCCATCTCTGACGAAGGGGCATGTTTCCTTTCTCGGGATCTGAACCTTGGACTGGCAACGCGATTGCCACTGGAACGCGACGATGCAGGAGTGAGCTGCGATTTCACTCTCGCTGAGGGTGAGAGTGCGATCTTGGCACTGCGCGAGGTAGAGGGAGGCCGAGGTTGTGGGATTGGCCTGTCCGAGCAGGAGGCCTTCGAGGTTTTCAACCGCACTGTTCAGTACTGGCGGCACTGGCTGTCGCAATGCACTTACCAAGGGCGGTGGCGTGAGGCGGTGCATCGGTCGGCGCTTGCCCTCAAGCTCCTCACTTACGAGCCGACGGGTGCGATCGTAGCAGCGCCAACTTGCAGCTTGCCGGAATCCATAGGAGGCGTGCGGAACTGGGACTACCGATACACCTGGATCCGGGACGCTGCGTTCACGTTGTATGCATTTATGCGCATCGGGTTCACCGAGGAGGCTGCCGGATTCACGCACTTCCTCGAGAAGATCTTCCAAGATGCCAAGCGCGGCGAAGGCTTGCAGATCATGTACGGCATCGACGGCCGCCGAACCTTGACAGAGGAAGTGTTGGAGCATCTGGAGGGGTACAGAGAGTCACGCCCGGTTCGGATCGGAAACGGTGCTCATGACCAACTGCAACTGGACATATATGGCGAGTTGTTGGATTCAGCCTACCTGTACGACAAGTATCGCACGCCGATCTCATACGACGGGTGGGTCAGAATACGGGAGTTCGTAGATTGGGTGTGTGACAATTGGGGTCGCAAAGATGAAGGGATTTGGGAGGTCAGGGGCGGTCGCCAGCATTTCCTATACTCGAAGCTAATGTGCTGGGTTGCAATCGACCGCGGGTTGCGACTCGCTAACAAGCGATCGTTCCCGGGCGACCGCCGCAGATGGCTGGCCGAACGGGACCGGATTTTCGAAGAGATCATGAAAAAGGGATGGAGTGAGAAGAGGGGAGCCTTCGTTCAGTATTACGGCGGTGAGGCTCTCGACGCCGCCAGTCTGATCATGCCGCTGGTGTTCTTTCTGTCGCCAACTGATCCCAGAGTTCTCGGGACAATAGACGCGATCTGCGAGTCGCCCGAGCGAGGTGGTCTGTTGTCGAACAGCTTGGTGTACCGTTACAACGCGAGTGCGGGCGTAGATGGCCTAGCTGGCGACGAGGGCACGTTCAATATGTGTACGTTCTGGCTTGTCGAGGCACTGACACGGGCCGGACGCGTTTATCCTGAGCGGCTCGATCAGGCGCGGTTGACGTTCGAGGAGATGCTAGGTTATGCCAATCACCTCGGGCTCTATGGCGAGGAGACCGGTCACAGCGGCGAGGCACTTGGGAATTTCCCCCAGGCGTTTACACACCTTTCGTTGATCAGTGCGGCGTTCAACCTAGATCGCGAGCTTGGTGGCGGAGACTAGCCCGGTTCCCTGAGTCCAGCAGCGGCGTCGCGGTCCAACATCCAGGTTACGGTGCCGTCTGAGGGTCGTACGAGGCTCGCCGGCAACCGCCGGTCACCCCCAAGCTTCTTTGAGCTGAAGATCTGGGCGAGGACCGCAGCCTTCTCTCTTCCCGCCACGATAAACATCACTTGACGTGCGGCATTGATTGTCCGCAGGCTAAACGACACTCGATCCCGTGGTGGGGCCGGACTCAACGTGGCCACCACGAGGCGTTCCTCGCTCTCCAGATTTGCCGTGCCGGGGAACAGTGATGCCGTATGTCCGTCCGACCCGATCCCCAGCAGGATCAGATCGAAGCGCGGTGCGCGGCGCCCCAAGCACCGTTCAAGCTCGTCAGCGTAGAGTGAGGCCGCGGTGCCCGGGTTTGCTTCTCCTTGAATCCTGTGAATCGCTTCCGTTCGCACGTTCACCTGAGATACGAAGGCCTTGACTGCCATGCGGTAGTTACTGTCCGGATGATCGGGAGGTACCGAGCGCTCGTCGCTCCAAAAGAGATCGACACGCTCCCAGTTCACCCGTCGCCTGAACTCATCCCGGGCCAGCAGGTCGTAAGCCCCCCGCGGAGTATTACCGCCAGCCAACGCCAAATTGCACGTCCCGCGTGCTGCAATCGTTTCTTCAACCAGGTTTAATAGTTCGGATGCCACGGCCCGGTGCAGCTCTGCTGGGTCAGCGAGAATCAGGGAGCGATCTTGGTGCATGGAGGTTTGCGAGGTCGACTGGTGGGTGCCACACGTGACCGGACCGGGCGAGCAGAGCGTCGGCCTCGCTCGGGCCCCATGTTCCTGCAGGATATGGATGTGTTGGCAAACCGGCGCCGAGGAGCGGTTCGTAGAGCTGCCACGATGTCTCCGCTTCTCCGGCGTGCACGAACAGAGTCTGATCCCCTTTCAACACGTCCAACAGCAGAGTCTGGTATGCATCGGGAATCGGCTCGAATGCCTCATCATAGAAGAAATGGAGCGGTAGAGTCCGAAGCCCAAAGGGTTCTCCCGGAACCTTTACGTCTAGAAACAGAGCGAACCCCTCGTTTGGCTGCAGCGTGAGCAAGAGGACATTGGGATGCATGTCTCTGACGCCAACCGACTCAAATAGCCAGACAGGTGGGCGGCGAAAGGTCACGGCGATCTGCGTTACTCGCCGATTCATGCGTTTGCCAGAGCGCACGTAGAATGGCACTCCCTGCCACCTCCACGTGTCGATGCTGAATTTCAAGGCGACGAGAGTCTCAGTATTCGATTCAGGAAGTACGTCCGGCTCCTCTCTGTAGCCGACTACTTCCTCTCCATCGATCGCGCCCGCTGCATACTGGCCGAACACAACGTCCTGCGCATCGATCGGTGAAATGGAGTTGAGCAATTTCACTTTCTCGTGGCGGACAGAGTCTGCCGTGAACTCACCAGGCACTTCCATCCCCATGAGAGACAACAGTTGAGTTACGTGGTTCTGGACCATGTCGCGCAATGCGCCGGTCTTGTCGTAGTAACCAGCTCTGCTACCCACCCCAAGGCTCTCGGCCACGGTGATCTGAATGCTCTCCACCCGATCTCTGTTCCACACGGACTCGAACAAAGGGTTAGCGAACCGGAAGACGAGCAAGTTCTGGACTGTTTCCTTGCCGAGGTAGTGATCTATTCGATAGATCTGTGATTCGTCGAAATAACGGTGGACTAACTCGTTGAGGTCTCGAGCGCTAGTGAGGTCGCGCCCGAAGGGCTTCTCAATCACTAGGCGGGTCTGACCAGCGCTGCGGTTGAGGTTGGCCTCTCCCAAGCCCGTGATGGTGGACGGGAATGCACCCGGAGGAAGAGAGAGGTAGAAAGTCCGATTTCCGCTCAGGCCGCGGTTCCGCTCGATCTCCACGATTCGCTCCCCAAGGCGGCGGTAGTCCTCGGGTGTTCCCGACTCCAGCTGCTGATAATGCAACGAGCCTTGGCACCAGGGAGCCAGTTCTTCGGTTGTCAGGCCTGCCTCCGAGAGGGCGGCGAGAGACCACTCTCGGAATGACGTGTCGTCGTACCCACCGCGGCGTGATACTGCCAGCACGGAATGCCTCTCACCCAGTTGACCCTGTTTTTGGAGTTGACCCAGAGCCGGCAGGAGCTTGCGACGCATTAGGTCGCCCGTTCCTCCGAAGATCACGAACAGATGCGGTTCCACGATCCCGGTCTGCATCTCAGCTGTCTCGCTTGATTGCGTGACCACCGAACTGGTTTCGCATCGCCGCCAAGAGTCTATCTGCGTACGACTCGCCATCGCGCGAACGGATCCGCTGAATCAGAGATAGAGCCGTGACTGGGGCGGGTACGTCGAGTTCAATGGACTCATATACGGTCCACCGTCCCTCTCCGGAGTCCTGCACGTACGGAGCGATGTTTTCGAGAGTCTGGTCTTCGGCGAGCGCCCGGGCTGTGAGGTCCAGCAGCCATGAACGGACTACACTGCCGTGGCGCCAGATCTCAGCTACTTGATGGAGATCCAGCGCGAAGTCCGTCTTGTGTCTCATGAGCGAGAATCCCTCGGCGAACGCCTGCATCATGCCGTATTCGATTCCGTTGTGTACCATCTTGACGAAGTGACCCGCTCCGGTGGGCCCAACGTGACCCCACCCCTGGTTAGAGCCCGGCGCCAGGGTCTCAAGAATCGGCTGAATGCGTTCCACGATTCCGTCGGATCCGCCGACCATGAGGGAGTACCCCTCTTTCAGGCCCCATACGCCGCCACTAGTGCCCACGTCGATAAAATGCATACCGCGTTTCTCGATCGTGGCACCGCGGCGCACAGTGTCCTTGTAGTTGGAATTGCCTCCGTCCAGAATTACGTCGTCACCGGCCAGTAGCGGCACGAGAGCCTCGATTGTCTCGTCGACCGGGTCGCCTGCTGGAACCATGATCCAGATCGCCCGCGGCGGCGCCAGTTGCTCGACCAGTGACTCAATGGAATCAGCTGCTGTTGCCCCCACGTCAGCCATGCGATCCACGGCTTCCTTGCTTCGATCGTAGGCCACCACGCGATGATCTCCGTTGAGGAGCCGCTCAGTCATGTTGGCGCCCATTCGTCCCAAGCCGATCATGCCGAGTTCCATGTCATTCCCTTTCTGAAGGATGGGCGGTCTGGTCAGGGTAACGCGGCGAGTACGCTCTCGAGACCTTCTGCCGCACTCGTTCCCAGATTGACGCGTAAAACTCTTCGCTCTCTCTGAACCAGCGCGCTGTAATCCCCAAGAGCCTGTGCACTTATCAACCGCTTGAACGTGTAATCGGTTTCGGGAACTGCGACGTCCTGGTTGGGCTCGTCGATTAGTTGCAGGAAGTGGCCGGTGTTCGGCCCGCCCTTGTGCAGCTGTCCGGTGGAGTGTAGGAAGCGAGGTCCGTAACCAGTCGTCGTGGCCACTCCCATCAGAGCGCCCAGTTTGGCCCTTAATTCCTGTAGTGCCTTCGTAGTGGCCGCATCTGCCGCGAGGTATGCCTGAACTGCCACATAGTCACCGGGCGCGGCCTGGGCCCAGTCGGAGAGCTGGCGGCTCAGCTCCTCCCGTCTACTGGCTGAGACGGGTTCTGCGACCGTGGAAGAGGCTCCCTCGGTGCTCTTCTCCATGGCCTGACGGGCGAGCTCTTTTGCCAGTTGAACGTCGGGCTGGTCAAACGGGTTGATGTCGAGGATTGCTCCGGCAGCCGCCACGGCCATTTCCCAACGGAACATCTCCTGCCCCAGATCGCTCGTGTCGCCCAGCTCAATCTTGATGACGGGATGACCAGCACGCTCGAGTGCCTCAGTATCGTTCCAGTTCGTGGCCTCGTCTTCTGCTAGTGATATAAGCACGAAGAACCGGTCATCGCCGTACTTCAGCGACACTCGTTGCGGCTCACTTTCCACCGGCAGGATGCCCTTTCCGTTCTTCCCCGTGCTTTCAGCAATCAGTTGCTCGATCCAGGCTGGGAACGCAGTCAGCGAAGGGGAGGTTAGGAAGGTCACCTTATCCAAGCCTATGTGGGCCAATTCTCCCAGCGCTGCCCCAAGCTGAAGGCCCGGGCTATCCGGCGCTCCAGCCATTGCAGCACCGGCCTTGAGCAATCGTTCGATGTCGCCGCCTATGAGTGCGGCGGGGACCAAACCGAACGGTGTGAGCGCCGAGTAACGCCCGCCGACGTCCGAGGGAGCATTCACAACGTCTCTGAACTGCCGCTCTTCGCCCAACCGCTGCAGAGGAGTACCGGCATCGGTGATGGCTACGAAGTGGCGTCCTGGAGTATTGGTAGTACGGCTAACTCGATTCCAGAAAGTGCGATAGAGTGACAATGTCTCCAGCGTCGTGCCCGATTTGCTCGAGACCACGAAGAGGGTGCGTTCGAGATCGATGCGGCTCTCCGTAGCGACTACGGCACGTGGGTGAGTACTGTCGAGCACAACAAGCTCGGGGTAGCCAGATGCAGCACTGAGCGTATGAGCGAACACCTCAGGTGCCAGGCTCGATCCGCCCATGCCCAAAACCACGACGTGCTGCATTCCGTCGGCTAGGACCGCATCTGCCAGAGTCTCAAACTCGGCTACCCGCGGCAGCATTGTCTCGGGGAGGTCCAGCCATCCCAGGCGGTCAACCAGTTCCGGAATGGGTTGGGGGGACCAAACCGTGTGGTCTCGCTGCCGGATTCGGCGCTCCAAGCCTTCAGCCTGCCACATGCCCATGCGCCGGTCCACCGACTGCATATGTGGACCGAGATTCAACGTTTGAAGGTCAACTCTGGGTGACATGGGAGTAGCTCCAGGTACTGTAGACTCGATCCGTTTCAGTGGCCCTATAGTCGCCTAGTTTGTGGCGCCGTGCCAGTATTGAGACGGGCTCCTGGCTACGACCTGGAATCGATGGACATTCGTCGGTAGATTCTTGCGCGTCGGAAGGACACCGATGCGCATACGTGACCGCTCGAATGATGGAGACATAAATGCCAACAAAAGCTGTTGAGGCTGCAATCAACGATCAGATTGCGATGGAATTCGAATCAGCCTATGTGTACCTGGCGATGGCAGCCTATTTCGATGTGAACAACCTTCCGGGCTTCTCGCACTGGATGCGGATGCAGCATCAAGAGGAGACGGCCCACGCGATGAAACTGTTCGATTTCGTGCTCGATAACGGTGGGCATGTTGCACTCAAGGCCCTGGCGAAACCGCCCGTACAGTTCAAGAGCCCACTGCATGTGATGAAGCAGAGCCTCGAGCACGAGCAGAAGGTTACGACTGCGATCACCAAGCTGTATGAACTGGCTGTGAAGGAGAAGGACTACCCGGCTCAGATCCTGCTGCAGTGGTTCATCGCCGAGCAGACCGAAGAGGAGAAAACGGTGGGCGACATCATCGCCCAGATGGACATGGTCGGCGACAGTGGGTCCGGCTTGTTGCTCATCGACCAACAACTGGCCGGCAGGACTGTCGAAGAGTAGACAGCCAACCGGATCCCGCGGCGCCCTGATAGAGGTGCCGCGGGAGCCGTCACCTCACGTTGAAGATGTAGCTGTTCAGGTACTGGATGGTGGCTTCCTGGTCCTCGACCTGAAAAGCCAGCAGGTCGCCACTAGTAACGATGCCGGCCAACCCATTGTCGTCGGCTACCGGAAGATGCCGGATTCGCTTGGCAGTCATGACAGCCCCGCATTCCTCGAGCTTGGCCTCCGGTAAGCAGCTTACTACGGGTGCCGTCATCACTTCTCGAAGGGTAGTGGCTGCCGGATCCCGTCCCTGAGTGATAACTCGGCGCAGCACGTCCCGCTCGGTGAACATTCCGACCATTTCACCGTCGTCGGTAACGACGATACCGCCTATTCCCCGATCGTTCATGAGGTGGGCTGCGTTGAGAACGGACTCGTCCGCAACCATTGAGATTACTTCCCGGCCCTTGCGGTCCAAGATGTTGTCTGCGGTGGGCATACTACCTCCACTTGAGGGCGACTATTCCATTCTAAGACGCTGAGGGGAATGGCGCCACTCTACGACAAGCTTTCGATCACTTCTGTGGCCCGATCTACCTGCTCGAGCGTGTTATAGATATGAGGCGAGAGGCGCAATCCCGTGAAATCTCCGCCCATGGCCGCTCCAGCAATGTCGTATTCCGAGTAAAGCGTCCGGAACAGTTCGCTCGTGTCCATTGACGGTGGAGCGAAGACGACTACACCTGCGCTCAACTCCGGCTCCATGGGAGTGTGAAAGCTGATTCCAGGGATTCTCGCTCTAAGGCCCTCTTTCAGGGCGGCCGCCAGTGTCCTGACCCGGTCTTCAACCTGCCCGGCACCGATGGTGGTGTGAAACGTTACGGCCGTTCCCATCGCGGAAACTGCTGCGTCGTCTCTCTGGCCCAGATTCTCGAACTTGCGAGCTCCATTCTCGAGCGCACCCTCCCAGCCTACTCCGACGTCGCTGGCCCAAAGTTCTTCGATCCGGGCACGCTTTACGTATAGAAGTCCGGCCTCCTTGGGACCGACGAGCCACTTGTGAGAGCTGCCGGTGTAGGAGTCACAACCCGTTTGGCGCAGGTCTACCTGAATTGAACCGAAGGTCTGGGCTCCGTCGACCAGAGTGAAGACACCGTTTTCACCCGCCAAGTGACATAGTTGCCTTGCGGGAAGGGCGACACCTGAGACGTTGGAAACGTGGCTGAATGCCAGGACCCGGGTACGCGGCGTGATTGCCTCGGCAAATGGCCGGGTCAGATCCTCGTCCGACTGAGGTTGGGGCGGAGTCCCTACTCTTCGTACCGTGAACCCTAGTCGACGGGACCTGACGTCCCAGGCGATGTTGTTTGTCGGGTGATTCTGATCCCAGATCACGACTTCATCTCCCGGTCCCAGATCGAGTCCGTTGACAATGGTGTTGTTTCCCTCGCTGGTGTTCCGCGTGATGGCCACCTCGTCAGCATCCACACTCAGGTACTCGGCCAGGGCTCTTCTGGCTTCCTCCCGCAGCTCGCCGAATTTGGCCCGATTCTGAAACGACGCATCAGAATCCACGTCGCGAGTCAGTTTCGTAACAGAGTCGATAACGGGGTAGGGAGACGGGCACAGGTTGGCGGCATTCATGAGGATCAGGCCCGATCTCAACGGGAACTGTCGCCGAACGAGCTGCCAGAACCCCTCGTCTGCTGTCGTTGGTGTGAGGAGAGGTGACGGCCGCGATTCTCCATCACGAAGCTGGAGGGTACTGGGGATGGCAGCTGCCGCAGTCACGCCGCCCGCCATTTGTCTCAGGAACCGGCGCCGATCGGGAGAGTGCATTGGGTTACCTCCGGGATCTGATGGCCGCAGCTACTCGAGCGTCAGGGCAATTATACGGGATGTGGGGCGGAGCAGAAAGCAGATATACCGCGAATCGGAACTGGAGCCCACCGCGCTGCTTACGACCTGGTTGGCCCGCGGATAATTTTGTTGGCTAACTTCTGGACAGGATCAACCCGAGGAACGCCACCATGTACCGGACAATCCGTTCGCTGACCGTCACTGCGCTGTTGGGATCCCTTCTCATTACCGGAGCGGCCGCGGCACAAGATGATGGCCGTCCAGTGGCACTGGTAGGTGCTACGATCATCGACCCGGTAGACGGCCATTCAATCGAGAGTGGTACGGTGGTAGTGGAACAGGGGAAGATCCGCAGCGTGTCGGAAGGGCAGAATGTACCACCTAACGCGCGAGTGATCGATGTGTCCGGTCGCTTTCTGTTGCCGGGGCTGATCGACGCTCACGTTCACATTGGCACCTTCGAAGCCGCTCGTCGCGCGCTGCGATCAGGCGTTACCACGGCGCGAAGCATGGGCGTCGGTTTCGTCGATGTGGGACTCAGGGAGTTGGCAGCCAAAGGTGCAATAGAGTCTCCTGAGTTGGTGGCATCCGGCTACCACGTCCGGCCCACCCCGGCGGACGGTTTCTTCATCGATGAACCGGGTCTGTCCGACCTGCTCGAGACTGGGGTTCACGGCCAGGAGGACCTGCGCCGGATGGTGCGCGCGATGATCTCGCGTGGTGTAGGTGTGATCAAGGTGAATGCGACGGCGAGGGCGGGGCTGCCCGAGACCGATCCACGTGAGCCGTACTACGATGAGGCTGAACTCCGAGCAGTTGTAGAGGAAGCCGCTCGGGCTGGCCTTTCCGTAGCGGCTCATGCCCACGGCGACGAGGGGGCGCGCGCTGCTGTTCTTGCCGGCGTCAGGAGCATCGAACACGGTACTTACCTGAGCGATGAAACCCTCGATCTGATGGTGTCGAGGGGTACCTATCTGGTTCCCACGATAGCCGTGGTAGCCGACCTGACTCTTCCCGGAGGCGACTACGACAATGCCATGCTCCAGGTTCGGGGAAGGCACATGCTGCCGCGAGTTCGAGACATGGCAGCCAGGGCGCACGGCAAGGGAGTCCGAATCGCGGCCGCTACTGACACCGGCTACGGTCCGGAGAGCGTGCTGCGTCTCAGCCACGAGTTGATGGAGTTGGCCGACGCCGGCCTTACCCCACTGCAGGTCCTCCAGTCAGCCACCACGGTTGCCGCGGAACTTCTGGGTGTGGCTGATCATACAGGAAGGCTGGTCGCCGGATACGATGGCGACCTCTTGCTCCTCGACCGAAACCCCCTCTGGGAAGCAGGAGCCTACCAGGACGTGCTGTTGGTCATGGTGGATGGTCAGATCGCCCTGAACCGGCTGGAGTGGTAAAACGACCTCCTAAGTGCCTAGTACTAGGTAGTTTGAGGCGAACGTGAAGGACCCTTAACTTTTCAGGCCAATCCACACGCCCGGGCCAGGCTTAGTTATTTTCTTTAGTTGAGTTAACCGAAGGCCGGGGCTCAGGCAGCCTGGTTGATGGCAGCCTGAGGTCCCCGAGAGGATTCAGGTCGATTCAGGCAATTGAAACGCAAGACTCTCATGAAGGCATAAGATGACCACGACAACTCCTGCCCCGAGGACGGATTCGTTGCCCAAGATAGCTACGAAGAGGAAGAGACCGAGAGTCATCAAGGTAAAAGAGCACACGGTAGAGGTCGTGTCGGACTCTGGTGAAGGCGCACAGAAGTGTAGCCAGATCTTCGCTTCCGTCTCGGCCAAGATGGGCAACGGTGTCTGGACTGTTGAGATAATACCGGCGGAGATCCAGCCGCCACCGAGGACCCCGACCAGTGCCAGCGGTAACCGAATTCGCATCGGGGCCGGCCCGGTCACCAATTGGGGAGACGCTGCCAACCTCGTCATGGCGTTCAACGAGCAAGTGTTGCTCAACCGACACCGTCTCGATGCGCTCGCCGAGGATGCGATCATCCTGATCGACGATATGTGGCTGAAGCACGATGACCCGGACATCCGCAAGCAGTGGGAGGAAGCGATCGAGGAGATGTCCGGACGTAACTACCGGTTCGTGATGGTGCCTCTGGAGGAGCAATCTCTCACAATCGTTGAGAATCCACGCCGGGGCAAGAACATGTTCGCACTCGGTGTGCTCGCCGCAATCTACTCCCGCGACTTGGACAAGATCCGCGACTTGATTGCTCTCCAGTTCAAGCGCAAGGCCAAAGTAATCTACGAGAATAACGTGGCGCTGCTGGAGTTGGGGCACAAATGGGCGAAGGAAAACCTCGACTTCCGAGTCGAGGTTCCCACCAAAGAGTCTGATCGCCCGATGGTGGTGATGAACGGCAACCAGGCGGTCGGGTTCGGCGCCATAGCTGCTGGCATGGAGCTGTGCTCCATGTACCCGATCACGCCGGCTACATCGGCGTCGCACCACCTGAGCGACATCTTCGAGCAGTTTGGCGGGGTCGTACACCAGGCCGAAGACGAGATCGCGGCGGCCGGCGTGGCGATCGGCGCGTCGTTTGCCGGTAAGGTTGCGTTTACCATCACATCAGGACCAGGCATGGCGTTGAAGACCGAGTTCCTCGGACTAGCCATCATGACCGAGGTCCCGCTGGTGGTAGTCGATGTGCAGCGCGGAGGCCCAAGTACCGGGCTCCCGACCAAGATTGAGCAAGGTGACCTGCTGTCCTCCATCTTCGGTCAGCCGGGCGATGCTCCGCACGTGGTAATGGCTCCGGCAACGATGGAAGAGTGTTTCCTATGTATGACCACTGCCCGGCGGATTGCAGAGGCATTCCGCTGCGTGGTCATAGTGCTGTCGGATGCCAATCTGGCTACGGGCGTGCAGCCGTTTCCACGGCCCGACCTCAAGTCGGAGTGGATGGCAGCCCCACTCGATCTGGCTCGGGTGCCCGAGGGCACGCTTCCCTACGATTGGGATACGCAGCTCGGTCTGTCCCAGCGGGTCATTCCGGGACAGCCGGGCGGGATGCACATTGTGACCGGGCTCTCCCACGATGAGAACAGCAAGATCGGATACAGCCCCGACGTGCATGAGCGGGGCTGTCAGATGAGAGCTCGCAAGATGGCGGTATTCCAGCAGACCCTGAAAAAGCCGGTGGTGCATGGAGACGAGTCAGGGGACCTGCTGGTAGTTGGATGGGGGAGCACTTGGGGGGCGATCGAGGAAGCGGTGGACCGGAGTCGTGAGGAGGGTTTGTCAGTTTCCTCACTTCACCTGCGTTTCCTCTCTCCGCTGGAGCCTGGCCTCAAGGACATCTTCAGCCGATTCAAGAAAGTGATGACGGTTGAGGTCAATTACAGCGACGACCCGGGCGACCCCTTCATCACGGATGAGAATAGGCGCCGGGGCCAGCTCAGCTGGCTGCTAAGGGCCAGCACGCTTGTCGATGTTGATTGCTGGACCAGGGTTCCGGGCCAGCCGTTGCGTCCGGTTAACATTCTAGATGCCATTCGTCGTCACATGCCGAATGGGGTGAAATAATGACACAGACAGAGTGCTCGCTGCTGGGCTGCGGAGTAGACGAGGACCAGTGGTACTCGATGGACGATTACGAAGGTGCGGTTGCGCGCTGGTGCCCGGGATGTGGTGACCATGCAGTGCTGACGGCCGTACAACGCCTTCTCGAAGCCGAGCAGTTGGTGCCAGAGAAGACGGTGTTCGTATCGGGTATCGGTTGCTCGAGCCGCTTCCCACACTACCTGAAGACATATGGGTTCCACGGACTCCACGGCAGAGCGCTGCCGGTGGCAACGGGAGTCAAGCTGCGCCGTCCGGATCTTCAAGTATTTGCGGTCATGGGCGACGGGGATTGCTGCTCGATCGGTGCAGCTCACTGGATCCACACCGTGCGCTACAACCCCAACATGGTTGCCCTGATGCTGGACAACGGGGTATACGGTCTGACCAAGAACCAGACGTCACCAACTTCTCCGGAGGGCTATCCCAGCAACACGCAGCCACGCGGTGCGGTTCTGGAACCGATGAACCCTATTGCGACAACGCTCGGAGTAACGAATGCGTCTTTCGTGGCTCAGACTGGCGACTGGATTCCAGATCACTTGTACGAGACCATCGCGGCCGGATATCGACACAAAGGCTTTTCGTTCATCCGAGTGCTGCAGCGGTGCCCGGCGTACACGACTCCCCTGTTCGAGGAGGCTGTGCGCAACCCCGAATTGGTGGAGTTGATGGTGCATCCTGACGGCATACCGGTCAACGGTCTGGAGCAGATCTACAAGAACCATGTACCACACGATCCATCTGATTTGCACAACGGTCAACGGCTGGCGGACTTCGATTCCAAGATCCGGCTGGGCCTGTTCTACCGAAACGAGAGCATTCCCCGCTACGAAGAGGTCCGGCACCAGGCGAACCGTACCGCGGAGGAAAAGATACAGTTGCTGAATGCGGAGCTAGATCGATATGCCGTCTGACGAACGGACCGAATTGGCGATCAAGGCGCTGGCTGGGCAGACGCAAGGCTTCCGGTCGGCGCTCGCCACTACCATAGAACAGATTCGCAGTTTCTTGGCGTCGCACGGATCGGCCACTGACGGGAAGGCGGTCCGATTCATGACTGAACTGGGCCCTTTTGCCGAGGGACTGATCGATGCAGATAGATTCTCAGCGTTGTTCGCTGACAACCTGAAACTCGATACGGTCACACTCGACACCATCGGGAAAGCGCTGGATACGCTGACGGAACTCGCGGATCGCGGAGATGACATCTTCAAGGTCGATATAGAAAGCGGCGAGAGCCTCAGAGAAGGTGTCGCAGGCGCTCTGGATGATTGCGGCCGAGCATTTGGGGCGGCACGTGTGTTCGAGTTATCGAAGTTCGGCCGGTTTCCGGACAGCGAGCACGCCCGCTCACTTGGCTCTTTCCCGTTCCACCGGTGGAGCAGGGGTGAGCGAAGGCTCGCCCCTCCCTTGGTCGTAAGTGTCGACGGGAGCGATTTGCGGGCTGCAGGGCTGGCAGATTTCATGGATGGCACGCAGAAGATAGTGCTCGTGGTAAGGGGGGAGTCGACTCCCGTGCCGCTAGTGCGCCTGATCACTCCAGGCGTGTTCGTACAACAGACAACCGAGCCGGGCGACATCAGTCGGCTGGCTGCCTGTGACGGACCGGGCGTGACAGCCATCGTTCCGGAGTCCGCCGCCCGCTTCGTTCATGACCCGTCCGTTGGTCGAGAAGCTGGAGAACGTCTCACTGTTTCGACGTTGCCAGAGGAGAGACGCAGGAAGCCGGTCGGTGGCGTGAGTGTCTCGCAGCAGTCCGAGGAGTTGCTCCAGTTGAAGGTGCTGTCGGGGCAGATGGGGGCAGCAGCTCAGGTTGGTACGGCCGAACCTGTGGGGGCAGTGAGTGCATCCGCCGATCCGGTGGACAAGTTGGCAGCCTGGCTCTTGAGTCAAGCCGACTTGAAGGACCTCGGTTAGTCTGAGCCAATGGAAGTCTCGACCATCCTTGGTTCTGCAGCGATACTCGGAGGGGTAGGGCTCACGTTCGGCACGCTGATCTCCCTTGCCCACCTGAAGCTCAAGGTTTGGGAAGATCCCCGAATCGACGAAGTCACAGACCTTCTGCCAGGTACGAACTGCGGAGCCTGCGGACGAGCCGGATGCCATGCGTTCGCTGAGGCGTTGGTAGACGGCAACGTGCAGCCGGCGACATGTACAGTCATGGGCCCTGACGATGTGTTCGACGTGGCTGGGTACCTTGGCGTGGAGGCTGGCGAAGCCAACAAACGTGTGGCTCGCCTGCTCTGCGCGGGCGGATGCGATGTCGCCGAGCAACAGGCCGAGTATAGAGGCTTGCGGAACTGCAAGGCCGCTGTGACGGTTGCCGGAGGCGGTAAGGGATGCGCCTGGGGTTGCCTAGGGCTGGACGACTGTGAACGATCGTGTGATTTCGAAGCGATCTACATGAACGCAGTTGGGATTCCGATTGTCATCCCCGAGAAGTGTACGGCGTGCGGTGACTGCGTTGAAGCTTGCCCTCTCGATTTGTTCACTCTGATGCCGATCGAGCAGAAGTTGATCGTGCAGTGCAAGAACCTGATAGATGGTGACGAGGCGGAGGCCGCCTGCAAGGTTGCGTGCACGGCGTGCGGCAGGTGCGCCGCTGACGGGGCACCAGGCCTGATCGAGATGGTCAACGGCCTCGCAGTTATTGACTACGACAAAAACGAGTTGGCTACTCCGGACGCCATCGCCCGGTGTCCGACGGGGGCCATCGCATGGGTTGATGGAGCTCAGTTTGCTGATACGCCCGAATTGGCGAGGAGCGCTACGGTATGAAACGCAACAAAGCTAGTGAAGCATCAGCTAAGGCCAAGTACCCCGGGATCGTTACCGCGGTTGACGGGAGTACGGCAGTCGTCGAGGTGGAAACTGCGGCCAGCGAAGCGGCCGGTGCATATCCGATCACGCCGTCCACGCAGATGGGTGAGGGGTGGGCTGCCGCGTTGGCGGCGGGCAGGAAGAACGTAAATGGCCGCAAGCTGATCTTCTTCGAGCCCGAAGGAGAACATGCGGCAGCGGCGGTGACCGCCGGTATGTCGATGACCGGTCTGCGGGCAACGAATTTCTCCAGCGGTCAGGGCATCGCATACATGCACGAATCGCTGTACCCGGCGGTGGGTAAGCGGCTGACCTATGTGCTGAACGTCGCAGCTCGCGCGATGACAAAGCACGCCTTGAACGTGCATGCCGGGCACGACGACTACCACGCGGTCGATGATACGGGTTTCTTCCAGCTCTTCGCCAAGAACCCTCAGGAGATAGCCGACCTCACGCTGATCGCGCACCGGACGGCCGAGCTGTCGCTGAATCCGGGGCTGTGTGCCCAAGACGGGTTCCTCACCAGTCATGTGATCGAGTCGGTGAGGCTGCCTGAGCGCGAGATGATCAAGGAGTATCTCGGCGATCCGTCAGACATCATCGAATCGCCCACGCCGGCGCAACGTCTCGTCTTCGGTGAGAAGCGCCGCCGGATTCCGGAGATGTTCGACCTAGACTACCCGGCGATGATCGGTGTCGTTCAAAACCAGGATTCCTACAATCAGGGCGTCGCTGCCCAGCGTCCGTTCTACTTCGATCACGTAGTGGCTCTTGCCGATCAGGCGATGGCCGAGTTCGAGGCGCTGACCGGCCGGCGCTATGCTCGCGTAATGTGCTACCGCATGGATGATGCGGAATACGTGATCGCGGGACAGGGATCGCTGGTGTCAAATGCCGAGGTTGTTTGTGACTATCTGCGCGAGAGTAGGGGTCTCAAGGTCGGGGTCCTGAATGTCACCATGTTCCGTCCGTTCCCTTCAGACCTGATGTCTGAGACGTTGCGGGGCAAGAAATCCATCACGGTACTCGAACGAACAGATCAGCCATTGGCTGTAGATGCCCCACTATTGCGAGAGATGCGGGCGGCCATGGGCAAAGCTCTGGAGAACTCGCGGGCAGGTGCTGGTGAAGTCCCGCATTCGGGCGTTGTGTCGTGCGGTGCAGATGAGATCCCGGAGTTCTTCTCTGGTTGCTTCGGACTCGGCAGCCGGGACATTCAGCCCGGTCAACTCGTGGCCGCAGTTGAGAACATGTTGGAGGATGGAAAGAGACGACGTCAGTTCTATCTGGGGATCGATTTCGTGCGTGCGGGGACCCAGTTGCCCAAGCTTCAAATCTGGCAGGAACAACTGCTCGAGGGCTATCCCGACATTGCGGATCTGGCGCTGGCGTCGAAGGAGGATCTCAACCTACTGCCCGAGGATGCTATCTCCATCCGTATCCACTCAGTGGGTGGATGGGGAGCCATCACCATGGGGAAGAACCTGGCAATGACGGCGGCCGACCTTTTCGGCCTCAACATCCAGGCGAATCCCAAGTATGGGTCCGAGAAGAAGGGGCAACCGACCACGTTCTACGCGACGCTGGCAGAAGAGGTGCTGCGGCTGAATTGTGAGTTGAAGCATGTCAACGTTGTCCTCGCTCCTGACCCCAATGTGTTCAAGCACTCGAATCCGCTGGCAGGGATTGCGGACAACGGTGTCTTCATCATCCAGAGCGATTTCGACGCAGAGACTTTCTGGAACAGCCTGCCGGGGACGGCGCAACGCGCGCTGAAGTCGAAGGGCGTGAAGGTCTACCTGCTAGACGCGTTCGCGATCGCTTCGGCCGAGGCATCGGATCCGGCACTGCGGTATAGGATGCAGGGTGCGGCATTCATGGGTGCGTTCTTCCACGTTTCACCTCTAGTCGATCGGTATAAGCTGGAAGAGGAGAAGCTATTTGACGGCATTCGCGCGCAGCTGAAGAAGAAGTTCGGGCACCTGGGCGAACGTGTGGTTGAGGACAACGTCCGGGTCATTCGGAGGGGCTTCGATGAGATCAGGGAACTGGACATCGAGCACCTGAGTACAGAGAAGTCAGAAGCTGGTTCAGTGCCGCAGATGCCGGACGTTCTGGACGGTGCGGGCTGGCAGGACGGAATTGGCAACCCCGGAAGATTCTGGGAGCAGGTCTGCCATCTCTACAAGACGGGAGATGATGGCATTGCTGATCCGTTCGCGGCGATCAGCGCGATTCCGGCAGCAACGAGTACCATCCGCGATATGACGGATGTTCGCTTTGAGATCCCGGACTTCGTGGCGGAGAAGTGTACCGGTTGCGGCCAATGTTGGGTGCAATGTCCGGATACTGCGATTCCGGGATTGGTGACCGAAGTCGACCAGGTCATCTACGCGGCCATAAATACGGTGTCCAACGGTAAGTCGTACGACCGATTGCGACAGGTGGTACCGCATATCGCTCGCGAATCGCGGCGCATAATGAAGGGCGTCGCAGTCAAATCGTTTGCCGATATCATGTCGAGCGCTTATGAGAGTGTGGCGGAAAAGCTGAAGCTCGATCCGGAGCGGCGTTCGGCACTCGACGGCGAATTCGGTTCAGTCTATTCAGCCTTGGCCGACTTCCCGCTTGCGAAAACAGCCCCATTCTTCGATGTCCCCGAGGATCAGGAGAAGGGAACCGGAGCGCTCCTCTCAATCACGGTCAATCCGGAGACGTGCAAGGGGTGCAATATCTGTGTAGACGTGTGCCCTGACGAAGCACTCGTGACGATCAAACAAGATGAAGAGGCAGTTGACAAGCTGCGGCGGAATTGGGCGTTGTGGCAAAACCTGCCGGAAACGGACGATCGGTACATCAACATCTCTAACATGGACGAAGGCATCGGGGTTCTCTCGTCCCTGTTGCTCAAGAAGCACAATTACAGGTCTATGATGGGTGGTGACGGGTCATGCATGGGCTGCGGTGAGAAGACGGTCATTCACCTGGTCTTGTCAGCAGTCAACGCGCTCATGATTCCACGAGTGCAGAAATATGTAGACAAGTTGGACGACCTCATATCACGACTCGATGCCAAGGCTCGGGACATACTCGTATCTGAGGCAGATCTGGATAAGGTCGGGTCAAGTGAGGGTGAGGTGGAGATCCCCCTCGAGAAATCGAAGCAGGGACAGGTCGAGCACTTGAACAGTGTCATGCACGATCTGAAGGATCTCCGCTGGCGATATGCGGAGGGACCAAGCGGGAAAGGTAGGTCGACCTTGGGCATGACGAACGCCACGGGTTGCTCATCCGTGTGGGGGAGTACCTATCCATATAACCCGTACCCATTCCCATGGACCAACCATCTGTTCCAGGATGCGCCTTCCATTGCGATCGGAATCTTCGAAGGCCACATGCGGAAGATGGCAGATGGTTTCATTGCCGTCCGTCGCGCTGAGCTGGAGTTGAGCGGAGAGTATGAGGCCGAGACACACGAGCCTTTCTTCTCTGAGTTTGACTGGCGCCAGTTCGATGACGCCGAGTTCGCCATGTGTCCGCCGATCTTTGCCGTGGGCGGCGACGGCGCGATGCTCGACATCGGTTTCCAGAACCTGTCGCGACTGCTGGCATCTGGGAAACCGATTCGGGTTATCGTACTGGACACACAAGTCTACTCGAATACGGGAGGACAGGCCTGCACCAGCGGATTCCTGGGTCAGGTGTCCGACATGGCGGCCTACGGTGCCGGGCAGCATGGGAAGGAGGAGATGCGCAAGGAACTTTCTCTGATCGCCATGGCACATGGGCGAGTCTTCGTACTTCAGTCAACGCAGGCGGCTGCATCACATTTGATCGAAGGTGTACTGAAGGGGCTCCAATCCAAGTGTCCTGCCGTGTTCGGGCTGCATTGCCCTTGTCCTCCAGAGCATGGACTGGGCGACGACCAGGCCACCAGGGCATCACGTCTCGCCATGGAGAGTCGAGCCTACCCGGTTCTGATGTACGATCCGTTCGGTGGGGACTATATCAGCGAACAGCTGACTCTGGACGGGAACCCCTCGGTAGACGAGACATGGCCTACCTATGAGGTCAGCTACCTCGACGACGGTGGTGAAGAGAAACGACTCGAGTTGCCGGTTACGATTGCCGACTGGGCTGCCACGGAGACGCGGTTCCAGAAACACTTCAAGACGATCAAGGGCGATGTAGATGAAGACGGCCTGGTGCCGTTTCACGAGTACATGGTACTACCGAGCGACGAACGTGAGGAAAAGACTCCCATCATCTATCAGATTGATGACGAGAAAAAGCTCACACGTCTCTTTGTGTCCGGCGAGATGGTCGAGCTGGCCGAGGATCGGCTGCGAGTCTGGTCGCAACTCAAACAAATGGCTGGACTCGAGTTGGCACCCGACGTGAGGGACGGTGTCGAGTATGAACTGGAGGCGGAGTTCAACAAGAAGGCAGAAGCTCTGCAAACAGAGTACACAGCGCAGTTGGCGCAGTTGAAGGCGCGGTATCCAGCCCTGGTGGCTCGCAAGCTGGCCGAAGGGCTCGTGCGGGCAGGAAACGGTGGGCGGACAGTCGAGGACTTGCTGGCTCAGGTTCAGGAAATGCCGCTTGCTCCCGTCACGGCCGAGATGGCTGGTGACGGCGACCTTGCGGCGGCTCCGGCGGCTGCAACGGCGCCGGGAACAGTAGCGGCGGCTACAGCCGTGGCTGAGGCACCTGCGGCCGTAGAGGAGGAGGAAGAGGAGGGGCTGGTGATGGAGCCGTACATCGATTCGGCTCGATGCACCACGTGCGATGAATGCACGAACCTCAACAATAAGATGTACGCATACAACGAGAAGAAACAGGCATATATAAAGGATCCCAGGGCAGGAACTTTCAAGCAACTTGTGCAGGGTGCCGAGAAGTGTCCCGTTCGCATCATACATCCGGGAACACCTCTCAACCCGAGGGAGAAAGATCTGGAGAAGTGGGTCAAGCGGGCCGAGCCCTTCAACTGATCTTCCAATGTTCCACAAGTTCACGTTCCGGCACGGGGTCCACCCGCCCGAGCTCAAGCAGCTGACCGAGTCGCTTCGGATCCGGCGCATGCCGTTTCCGGACGAAGTGGTGCTACCGCTCAGTCAGCACACTGGGAAACCGGCTACGGTAATGGTGCGTCCGGGAGACCGGGTCGAACGCGGCGACAAGATAGCTGATGCCGACGGGTTCATCTCCGCTCCGGTCCACGCGTCCGCCGCAGGGACAGTGGAAGACATCGGTCTGTGGCCACACCCGCTGGGGTCATACTCGCCGGCGGTCCGAATAACAGTGGACCGCTATTCGGCACAAGCTGCGAGGCCCCGAGTAGTACCGGAGTGGGAGGGCCTCACTCCCGACGGGATTCGCCAGGCCGTGAAGGACGGTGGGCTGGTGGGATTGGGAGGCGCCGCGTTCCCCACCCATGTGAAACTGAGTCCCCCCAAAGACAAGCAACTCGACACCCTCATCATAAATGGCTGCGAGTGCGAGCCCTATCTGACGACTGACCATCGTACCATGGTGGAGTATCCCGAGCGCGTGCATCTGGGGATTCGCATAATGATGCAATGTCTGGGTGTGGGCCGCACGATGATCGGTATCGAAAAGAACAAGCCGGATGCTATCGACGCAATTCGGGATACGCTTCCTGCCGACCTGGATGTGACGGTACATCCATTGACGGTGAAATATCCCCAGGGTGCGGAGAAGATGCTCATCGAGGCTTTGGCGGAGAGGGAGGTGCCTTCTGGAAAGCTGCCGCTAGACGCCGGTGTGGTGGTACAGAACGTTGCATCGGTTGCCACTATAGCGGAAATCTTTGAAACCGGGCTGCCACTGATCGAGCGTATCGTCACAGTCACCGGTCACGGCATCAAGGACCCGTCCAACCTGATCGTTCCGGTCGGTACCAAATTGGCTGATCTGCTCGATACGTGTGGCGGCCTCACGGACGACGCTTTCGAGATCGTGTTTGGCGGTCCCATGATGGGTGCTGCGCAGGCCAACCTCGACGTGCCGATTCTCAAGGGCACTACTGGAGTAGTGGTCCTCACGGAATCGCAATGCAGGGCCAAGGAGTCTCATCCGTGCATCAGGTGTGGGCACTGTCTGGATGCCTGTCCCGTCTTCTTGAACCCACAGTTGTTGGGGAGTTTGGCGCGAGCAGAGCGGTGGGAAGAGATGGAAGGCAACCACCTTCTCGACTGCATGTTGTGTGGCTGCTGTTCCTATGCGTGTCCCTCCAATATTCCGCTGAGCCAGATGTTTGCACTGGGCAAGGCTGCTCTACGAAAGAGCAAGGCGGCGTGACGACACCTTCCTTTCTGATAACTGCCTCTCCACACCTGGGATCACGCGATACCACGCCGACTATCATGTGGTCGGTAGTCCTCAGTTTAGTTCCGGTCGTGGCGGTATCGATCTTCTACTTCGGACCCTCTGCTGTCCTTGTGATTTCAGCTGCAACCGCCGGGGCAGTCATCACGGAGTATGCATTTGGTGCCAAGGGAACTCTGAAAGACGGATCGACTGCCATAACCGGAGTGCTGCTGGGATTGACGCTCCCCCCGGGATTGCCGATAT
The DNA here is from genome assembly GCA_039588335.1 of Gemmatimonadota bacterium. Taxonomy (GTDB): domain Bacteria; phylum Gemmatimonadota; class Gemmatimonadetes; order Gemmatimonadales; family GWC2-71-9. Next base: position 47,321 of record JBDGZZ010000022.1, read on the forward strand.
GGATGGCCTTTCTGGGTGGGGTTTTCGGTATCGGATTCGGGAAGCTGATTTTCGGAGGCCTGGGGCAGAACATCTTCAATCCAGCACTCCTTGGGCGAGCGTTCCTGCAGGCGGCTTTTCCCGTTGCGATCACGACCTGGCCAGCGCTGGGTGGTAGCTGGTGGAGTCTGCGGGGCGACAACTTCGCACTTCCCTTGATGAGTCCCAATGTCCCGGACGCTTTGACCGGTGCAACACCGCTCGGGCTCATGAAATTCGATCAGATGACGACCGCGAGCAGCGATCTAATAATGGGGTCGGTGGGTGGTTCACTGGGGGAGACTTCCGGTGTCGTCATTCTGATTTGCGGTGCCTATCTTGCTCTGAGGAACCACCTCAATTGGCGAATCCCGGCGAGCATATTCCTGACGGTGGCAGTTTTGGCCGGCGGAGTACACTTGCTCGATCCGGTGCGTTACCCCAACGCGATCTTCATGCTGTTTTCCGGCGGCCTGATGCTGGGAGCGGTGTACATGGCGACCGACATGGTGACTTCGCCGGTCACAAACCGCGGCTGCTGGGTGTTCGGATTCGGTATCGGGTTTCTGGTGGTGGTCATCAGACTGTGGGGTGGGCTGCCCGAAGGAGTCATGTACGCAATCCTGCTCATGAACGCGCTGGTTCCGTTCATTAATCGGGCGACGCAACCACGAGTGTTCGGTACTCGGCTGAAGGAGGCACGGTCTTGACCGGCGGTAGCCAGCAGGGCCAGGCGAACGGACCAGGGGCACCTCCCATGAGACCGGAGGTTCCTCCGTGGAAGTTACTGTCCACGCTCGGCACGGCCGGGGCTGTTGCTGGCCTCTTGATCGTCTTCGTTTTCGTTGCGACTGAGCCGGCCATCAAGGCCCACAAGGCTGAGGTGTTGAGGTTGGCGATCCAGGAAGTCCTCAAAGGTCCTGACAGTTTCGACACGCTGTTTGTGGTTGAGGGGAGGCTGGAGGAGGAGCCACCAGCAGGAGTGAATCTCGAGGCACTCGAGCATGTGTACGTTGGGTACGGAGTGGATGGGAACCAGCTGGGATTTGCGATTGCCTCCGGGGAACCTGGGTTTCAGGACATAATCCGACTGATCTTCGGTTATGACGCATTCAATCGTACCGTCCTGGGCATGAAGGTCTTGGAGAGCAAGGAGACACCGGGGCTAGGGGACAAGATTGAGAAGAATCTGGATTTCGTGCAACAATTCGAAGGTGCAGTGACGCCCCTCGAGGGAGTGAACCCGAGGCGCGCCACAGGTGACGAGCACGAAATCGACATGATCACGGGAGCGACGATATCCTCCCGTGCGGTAGTACGCATCATCAACAACGCAATGGAGCGGCTGGGGCCGCTCATTGACGAATACAATGGCGGAGGGAGCCGATGAGAGCGACGACTCCGCAGCAGGATTTCATGCGTGGCATCTGGAGAGAGAATCCAGTGCTCATTCAGATGCTCGGACTGTGTCCTGCGCTGGCGGTGACCAATACGGTGAAAAACAGCATCGCCATGGGGCTCGCCACGTTTTTCGTGCTGACGGGGTCCAGCCTCTTGGTCTCTCTATTCAAGCGGTTCATACCGCACGAGGTACGCATATCCACATATATCCTGATCATTGCGACGTTCGTGACGATCGCCGACATGACGCTCGAGGCGGTGGTCCCCGACATACACAAGGCGTTGGGTGCGTTCATTGCGCTGATCGTTGTCAACTGCATGATCCTCGGACGCCAAGAAGCCTTTGCGTCGAAGAAGCCGGTGGGCCGCGCGCTATTGGACGCCTTTGGAACGGGGATCGGTTTCATAATAGCCATGTTGATGATGGGTACCGTCAGGGAAGTGTTGGGCAACGGATCGTTCCTCGGCGTCAGCCTGTTCGGTCCCAATTTTGAACCGTGGGTGGTGTTCATACTTCCTCCAGGCGGATTCCTGACGATCGGATTCATCTTGCTGGGGTTGAGTTGGATCGAGCGCAGGAGAAAACAGAAGCCTATGGTGCGGGAATGGCCTGAAGGCGTAGCCTCGGAGAAGGCGGCATGACCAGCGACCTGCTATGGATCCTGATCTCGGCGATGGTGGTAAATAACTTCACGCTCGCCTATTTCCTCGGTCTGTGCCCCTTCATGGGAGTATCTGGTCGAGTGGAGACCGCCATCAGGATGGGGGCAGCGAACATATTCGTCCTGACCATCACGGCCATCTGTGCGTGGTTTCTCAACACATATATTCTGCCATATGCGCCATACTTGCGACTGATTTCTTTCATTGTCGTCATAGCATCCCTGGTGCAGATCGTTGAAATGACGATCAAGAAGATCAGTCCCACGCTGTTCAGACAACTTGGGATATATTTGCCTTTGATAACCACGAACTGCGCAATCCTCGGTTTTGCTATCTTCGCAACAAACCGGGGTTACGGGTTCTTCCAAGGTCTCTCATTTGCCATCGGTGCCGGGCTTGGCCTGACGCTTGCATTGGTGCTCATGGCATCCATAAGAGAGAATAGTGAGTTGGTGGATGTACCAGAAGTTGCCAAGGGAACGGCCCTCGTGTTCATCATTGCCGGATGTCTGTCCTTGGCGTTCATGGGATTCGCCGGACTGTTGACTTCCACATGATTGAAGTCCTGGCCATTCTTGGGTTTGCAGTACTGTTCGCGGTATTTGGAGCCCTCCGGGGCAGGGTGCAGGAGTCGCATCGGTGCGATGCCTGCCCGGGCCGGGAAGATCCGGGTGCCTGCGGGATCTGTCATACCTTACGCGATATTTCGGAGTCAAGCCATGCATAAAACTGAGTCGACTGATGCCTCTGGTCCCAGTCGGCGTGATGTAGTCCTACTAGGGATTGGTGCGTTTGCTGTTGCGGCGGTCCCGTTCCTAGGGGTGGGCCGTAGGCGTCTCTTTAGAAGGACCGTACCCGTGATGGGTACGGTCGCTGACATAGGTGTAGTGGACAGAAACAACGACTATGCGCAGGCTGCTATTGATGCCGCAATCCAGCAGTTACGCTACGTCGATCGCACGATGTCGCGGTTCAGTGAGGCATCAGACGTCGGTCGGGCAAACCGATTGGCTGCTGCTGACGGTACATGCATCACGAAAGCCACAGCAACCGTGATCGAAGAGGGACTGCGTTGGGCGGCGGCCAGTGAAGGTGCGTTCGATCCATGCCTCGGCACAGCCGTCGGTCTCTGGGATGTGAAACATCGTACCAAGCCCCCGGAGAAAGACCAAGTTGCCCAACTGGCAGGCCGAAACCTCTACAGAAAGCTCGATTTGGGTGAATCCGGCGACAGGCCGGTCGTACGCCTCACAGAGGCTGATGTCGCGATCGACCTGGGCGGCATCGCCAAGGGCTACGGAGTGGACCTGGCAGTGCAGTCGCTCAGGGAGTGGGGTATCGAACACGCGCTGGTCAACGTGGGTGGAGATCTGTACGCCATGGGTGAGTCGGAGGACGGTGATCCCTGGAGTGTAGGAGTCAGATCGCCTTACGCTCCCAGCAAGGTGACACACCGCTTCGAGATCGCCGACCAGGCAGTCGCTACCTCAGGCGATTATCTCCAGTACTTCCGTTATGGGGGCAGGAGTTACCACCATCTGCTCGATCCCAGTACGGCTGCCCCTCGACGCGGGGACGTCCACAGCGTGACGGTGACAGCCGACAATTGCATGGCTGCGGACGCCGCGGCTACTGCGGTGTTCGGAATGCCACGCGAAGAGGCAGATGCGTTACTCGGTATCAGAGCGCCCAGCGCGAAGATAGTAAGCGTGGACTAGGGCAAGAGAACTCAGCGTACATGTGGGGAACGGGATATGCGCCCCGTTCCCCTTTTTCTTTGGGGATGCTAATTTGGCAGTGTGGCACGAGCATGGTTACACGACGCAGTAGACGGTGGTTCTTGTCATGTCCGACGTACGAAAGCCAGCTGTAGCCGGACAGTTCTATCCAGATGACCCAGCCCAGTTGAGCGCGCTGGTCGGCGGGATGTTGAATGATGCCGCCTCCGAGGCGCGACCATCCTTTGGTGGCATCGTGCCACATGCCGGTCTGATCTACTCTGGCGCGTGCGCCGCACGCGTCTTCAGTCGAGTAGCGTTTCCCGAAATCACGGTCATATTGGCCCCGAACCACACCGGGATGTGGAATAACCGGGGTGGAGCAGGGGCGTGGGATAGAGGCAGCTTTGAGACGCCGTTGGGGTCGATCTCGGTGGCCGAGGGCTTCATGTCGCGATTAGAGGACGAGTGCGATCTGGTGGCGCACGATGTCGCGGCACATCGATTTGAGCATGCAGTCGAGGTCGAGCTGCCGTTCCTGAAGCGCGTGGCACCCGGATCCACCCTGGCTCCCCTGGTCTTGGGATGGGACGACTGGGATAGGTGCAAGGCCCTGGCAGATGCCCTGGCTCGAGTTGTTGCGGAGTGGCCGGAGGACGTTCTACTGCTCGCATCTTCGGACATGACACACTACGAATCGGCGGAGTCTGCCGCTGCTAAAGATCGACTTGCTCTGAGAGCTGTCGAGCAACTGAATGGTGAGGAACTGCTAGAGGTTTGCGGGCGAGAGAACGTGACGATGTGCGGACGGGCGCCCGCCGCAGTGGTGTTGGAGGCGGCGAGGCAACTTGACGCAGAGACCGCGGATGTGGTTGACTACCGGCACAGCGGCTGGGTGTCAGGCGACGACACCAGTGTCGTGGCTTATGCGGGGGTCGTGATCACCTAGGTTGTGCAGGGCGGGACGGTGCCCACTGACGGCCTCGCTACTCCACTCTCCAAGTCTGGCCAACTCGAAGCAACTCACTCAGGTTCGGATCCGGATACTTGGATTTCGCTACTCTAATCTGCGAGTGAATCTCCGCGTCGTAAGCCTGGGCTGGATCGCAGTACAGGACTCCGAGCGCCATGGGAAACTCAGGGGTGTCCAAGGATGCGAGCAGCACGGCGAGGTTTCGGTTGGTTTCGTCGTGAACGAGTATGTCATCTTCCGTTATCCCGTTTTCGCCAACCGTCGCCACCTGGATCTCCAAGCACCCGGATTTCATGGTGAGTCCGCGGTTCATGTCCTTGCCAAACAGTAACGGCTTGCCGTGCTCTACGAGGAGCTGCCTATCTGCCGCTACTTCTCGGTTGGTGAACCGGTCGAACGTCGCGTCGTTGAACACGACGCAGTTCTGGAAGATTTCGACGAACGAGGCCCCTTGGTGTGTGTGCGCGCGCTTCAGCGTTTCCACCAAGTGAGATTGCTGTGTGTCAACCGAACGTGCTACAAAACGTGCTCCGGCACCCAGGGCGAAAGCGGCAGGTGTAACCGGAAGCTCGACCGAGCCGTGCGGTGTGGAAGGGGACCTCGTTCCTCTCCTGGACGTGGGAGAGTATTGCCCTTTCGTGAGACCGTAGATCTCGTTGTTGAACAGCAGGATTTGAAGATCCACGTTGCGGCGAAGTGCATGTAGCGTGTGATTGCCGCCTATGCTCAAGCCATCTCCATCACCAGTTACAACCCACACGTCCAACTCCGGATTCGCCAGCTTGATTCCAGTTGCTATGGCAGGCGCCCTCCCGTGGATCGTGTGGAATCCATACGTGGACATGTAGTATGGAAAGCGGGACGAGCATCCGATGCCGGACACGAACACATGCTTCTCCCGCGGAGTTCCCAAGTCTGCCAAGGTGCGCTGCATAGCTTTGAGGATCGCGTAATCCCCACAGCCCGGGCACCAACGAACCTCCTGATCGGAGGCAAACTCCTTGGGTTTCAAGGTGTCGGCTGGCGTGGCTACCGTCATATCAGCTCTCCAACAAAGATTCGATTTCGGCAGTGATTTCGCGAACCTTGAACGGTTTGCCGGAAACCTTGGGAAGTCCAACTGCGGGCAGGAGATATGTACTTCGCAACATGGTCACGAGCTGCCCCGTGTTCATTTCCGGGACCAGGATGTGATTGAATCCCTGTAGCAGATCGCCCAGGTTGCGAGGGAATGGGTTCAGATAGCGGATGTGGATGTGCGATACCTTGCGGCCTTCACCTGTGGCTTTCTTGACTGCCTGCCGTATGGGGCCGAAGGTGGATCCCCATCCTACGATCGCTATCTCTCCGCGTTGCGCTCCCAGTGTTACCTCCTGTGGCGGTATGTCGTCTGCTATGCCCGCCACCTTGGCAGTGCGTATCTCCAGCCCACCGATACGGTGCTCGAGTCCGGGAGTCCCCGGTATAGCCCACGGCCGGGCCAACGAGCCTTCGTTTCTCTGAAACGGCTGAAACCCTTCCGGATCTGTGCGGAACGGCACCTTGAACTCCGGAACCCTGTCGATGTCCGGGATGTGCCACGGTTCTGCAGCGTTGGCCAGGTACGCGTCAGTCAGTACCATGACGGGGGTCATGTATTTTGACGCCAGGCGGACCGCTTCGATGGCCACATCGAAGCAATCAGTAGAGGTGGCTGCGGAGAGAACCGGTAGCGGAGCATCCCCATTACGGCCGTAAACGGCCTGGTACAGGTCGGATTGCTCCGTCTTGGTCGGCATCCCGGTCGACGGTCCGGCACGTTGTGAGTTGATGACTATGAGCGGCAGCTCGGTGGCGATTGCCAACCCAAGAGCCTCGCCCTTCAGTGCAATCCCGGGTCCGGAGCTGGACGTGACTCCGAGCGAACCCGCGAAAGACGCGCCAATCGCCGAGCAAATCGCAGCGATCTCGTCCTCGGCCTGGAATGTGATCACACCGAACTCCTTCAAGCCGGCTAGCGTGTGCAGCAGAGGTGAAGCTGGGGTGATCGGATACGAACCGAACATGATGTTGAGGCCAGCGGCGCGTGCCCCGGCTAGCAGTCCCCAGGCGAGTGTTTGGGTCCCAGTCACGGTTCTGTATTCGCCAGGAGATATGTCTGCTTCGACTATGCTGTAACCAACGGCATAGTTGGGCATTTCGGCCGTTTCGCCGAATGCGTGACCTGCGTTCAGAGCTGCTATGTTGGCTTCAGCAATCTCGGGTAGCTCTTTGAACTTCTTGCGCAGCCAGTTGATCGTAACTTGCCGGTCTCTGTCATACATCCACAGTGTGAGACCGAGGGTCCACATGTTACGGCTGCGGAGCGCCTCTTTTGAGCTGAGTCCGAATTCCCTGACTGCGTCCAGTGTGAGCCTGCCGATGTCCAGCGGAATGACCTGATAGGGCACCATCGAGCCGCTCTCGAGCGGATTGTCCTCGAATCCGGCTTTCTGGAGGTTCCTCCTGGTGAACGATCCCGAATCGACAATGACCGTACCGCCCACCCGCAGGTCGTCCAGGTTGACCTTGAGCGCGGCTGGGTTCATTGCAACCAGAACGTCCAGTTCGTCACCGACGGTCGAGATGTCAGTCACACCGAAGTGAATCTGGAATGCGGAGACACCGAAGGTGGTTCCGGCCGGCGCCCGTATCTCTGCTGGGTAGTCAGGAAAGGTCGCAAGATCGTTCCCGACCATTGCCGTTTCCTGAGTGAACTGTGAGCCAGTGAGCTGCATACCGTCACCCGAATCTCCCGCGAAGCGGATGACCACCGTATCCCTGACCTCACGCGGCAGCTTGCTGCGCAGATGCTCTGCGCGGACTCCATTGTCTGCAGCCATTGCTAGGTTCTTCTCCTGGGTAACTGACCGAAAAGCCTCTCACACGGTTACCGAATCGGTCGAAGGAAGGTTCCAGTGCGAAGGGCCTGCAGAAAGGTACTTGGCTGTTGCCGTGTTAGACCAGCGGTAGTGCACGTATGGTGGGATGGGCCCTGGAAATGGCTCCGCGTGAGTGGGCGGGCGAGAGGCGGGCGAACCGAGTCGACTCACCCGGTTCCACCCGCCCGACTCGCGGTTGCTACAGTCTCCTACTCCTCACTCTGAAGTCTACGTTGTCTTGGATCCAGCTCCACAAGGCATCCTGGTTGCCTTCCTCAAGGTCAGGATCAATCTGTTCTCGCCAACCGCTCATTACTTGGGCGTCAACGGTCCACATGCGGACTCTCCGGGTATCGATCTCACGTTCCCAAGCCACGCTGGTGGTTGGAGAACCATAGAGGAGCCGCACGGTCACGCTACGTGAGAGGTATTCCAGCGGCGACAGGTTGATCTGCGCATAGGCGCTCTCGTTTGCGGCCGACGTAGTACCGCCCACAGCATCGGGCACGCCGTCGCTGAGCACCACGATATTCAGCGGTGCCAAGATGAGACCTTGGCGCTTCACCAGCGTGGCAACGCGGTCGAAGAACGCGTTGAAGTCCGTGAACGTATCTTCTGGAGGGAAGTGCTCACGCAACACGGTCGCAATCTCCTCGGCGTTCTTTCCCTGGAAAGCGTGAATCGGTTGGAACGATTTCGGTTCTCCAGGCCGGGCACCGCCTACCGATCCGACGAATACTGCCGAAGGTACTCTGAGTTCGCCCATTGCGTTCAAATGGCCGTACAGATAGGTGGATGCAAACTCTATTGCATCCTCATAGTTGCCGGTGGATCGGAACGATCCACTCACATCGACCCCTATGACAAGCGTCGAGCGTGCCTGCCTCGCCGGTTGGTCCGTGGGAGTGCACGCTACAGACGCCGCCAGAGCGATCATCACGGCTCTGCGGAGTCGAATCATGCAGCACCTCCGTCGTGAAGTGGCTGAGGCGCCGCAGACCGAGGTGGCGGTGTGGCGGTCCGACCCGCTATCAGCTTCGGTGTCGCAATCAGTACGTCATTGATGGACCGGAAAGGCAACGAGAACATCGGTCGCGCGCCAATGGCCACAACGGCGAAGTTGACGGCCGCAGCAAAGAGCTGGAGCACCGGAAGCGAAAGCAATTCGAAGGCTGTCTGTGCTTCCTTCTTGAACCATTCCGACTCGGCCTTGAGCTGCAGAATCGGCGCCCGTAGCGGATCGGTGTGCGCAGGCATCTGGAGCGGACTCGTCGGGGTCTCCTGTCGGATCGTCTCGCGGGCGAGCACCGCCACAAGAGCGGGCGTACCGTAGCGTCCGAACAGGAACCACGTCATGCCGCGGACGCCAATCCAGCCAAACGAAGCCAACATCAAGGTCGAGACGAGACCCAGCTGTAGTCCCTCGTTTGTTTGTTGAGCGATCCACGGAGTGATCGCGTCGATCAACTCACGGTACAGGAAGATGACCTCGAAGAACATGACGAAGAGTTCCACGAAAGCCATCTGGATGATCCCGGCGTAGTCCTTCTTGCGCATGGCCTCAGCAAGCGCGAACACGCAGGCAAAGCTGCCCAGGACCAAGAAGAACAGGAAGATCCACAGGATCGGGCCCAGCAGCCGGGCGTCGGGCTCGTACCCCGTGATGCCAGCCAGCACCTCTGTAAGTGTCGGCCGCAGGGTGTACATGAATATCAACGCCTCTACTGCCGACCACAGCAGTAGAGCGAGGAAGGCGAGCCAAGGAACGCCCGGTTTGAAGTAGTTCCGGGAAGTCCAATCCAGCACCCGCATGGGAGACTGGATGGACCCCTTTATGACCGCACCGACCATCCCGACGGCCAGCCTGAGGAGTCCCCAGGTCCAGCCCACCGCCAGGACGAAGAGGCGGACAATCCCGGCCCAATAGAACCAGGCGCTACGGCCGGCGTCCCACCACGAAGTGAGCATTGCCGTCACGAAGCGGCCACGGTTCGACCGGAACGGAATCGTGTAGAGCGATACCATGGTTATCCAGATACCACTCACGAGCAACAACACTGGCAGCAGCAGTACTATCCGCTTGAACAGTATCTCACCGGTGGATTCACCATACCATATGAGGTTCACCATTGCCGCATGCCAGCCCGGAATCCAGGACACTGGTGCTGAGAGCGCATCTACCGCGCCTCGCCATTCATCCGGGACGAAGGCCTGGATGGAGTGAAGCATGATTTTGACACTCCTTCTTGCGAAACAGGTGAAAAGACAAACGCCGGAACGGCCCTGGGCCGTCCTCGGCATGTACGGATCTTGTGGTTGTGACACAACAGTGCGGCCCGACTCGGCTGGCAACGATGAGCTAAATCACAGTTCTTCGGGTCATTGTCCTTGGGATATGTTCGGTGGGATATTATGTGAAGGCCTTTAAATATTGCAATGACAAGTGCTTAGGTGAAGGCCCTTAATGTGGATAATAGGTGAACCCTGGGATTTGCGACCGAACTTGTAAGTCGATTCGTGGCGGTGCGGGCCCCGCGATGGCCTGGCCGGAAGGGTCAGTGTTACATACCGTGTGCAGGCGCTTTGTCGACTGAGGATTCTGAGTATGAGCGATAATCGAAGAGTCTTTTCTGTAACGTTCCTGGTTCTTGCAGCAACGCTGGCTGTCCCCTCGTTCATAACGGCTCAGGTAGCGACCCCGAGCAGGGCTCGAATTGCGGAATCGACGTTTGCAGGACCGCTGGCCCGATTCGAGGAGCAGCTCAAACTCGATGTGGAGCAGGACGGGGTAGGGGCAGTCACGGCTGCAGTCATGATCGGAGATTCACTGGTGTGGGCGAGGGCCTTTGGCTGGGTGGATCGCGAGGCGGAGCGTGCGGCGGAGATAGAGACAATCTACCGAACGGGGTCGATCTCAAAGACCTTCACGGCGGTCCTGTTCATGCGATTGGTGGAGCGGGGAACCGTTGGCCTGGACGATCCGGTCGTAACATATCTGCCGGAGTTTGAGTTACTGGATGGGCCGCCTGAGGAGGTCCGATCCATCACGCTGCGTCAGCTCGCTAGTCACACAGGTGGTCTGATCAGGGAACCGGGTTTGGAGCACGCTGCGGCTGGCCCGATTGACCGCTGGGAGTCAAAGGTCCTCCAGTCCATTCCGATCACTTCGCTTCAGTCCACTCCCGGTGCGGAGTATTCCTACTCGAATATTGGCTTCGGCATACTGGGCCTGGCGCTTTCGAGGGCCGCAAACAGGCCGTTCATGGAGCTGGTGCGAGAATTCGTGTTTGATCCGTTGGAGATGCGGAGTAGTACTTTTGTCGTTCCTCCGGGACTGGAAAGCCGCTTGGCTGTGGGCTACGCCAACCGACCCGATGGCAGCGTCAACGCTGAGCTGCCTGCTTTGGAGCATTCTGGGCGCGGCTATAAGGTGCCCAACGGCGGAGTCTACTCCACGGTGGAAGACCTGGGGCAGTTCATGGCAGGATTGAGTGGCAGTTCAGCCACGGAACTCCTATCCGCCGACAGCAGGCGAGAGATGTTAGCTGTCCAGACTCCGGAAAGTCCGAGCCGAGGATATGGCTTGGGGCTTTCATTGCGAACTACGGAAACTGGAATCTGGCTTGCAGGACACGGCGGATCGGTAGCGGGCTACAACGCTTACATGGTGTTTGACCCCGACTCCAAGATTGGTGTCGTGCTACTCAGGAACTACAACCGGGGGGAGACCAACCTAGGCCGTGCGGCGTCCGGTTTGTTGGAGGAACTCGCAAGGGGAGTGCGGGGAGCGGGCGGAGGGGAGCTGTGATTTCCCGTTCAGTGGAACTCAATAGCGTGTTTCGAAATCAAATCCCAATAGGTCAGGTAGCCTCCGTTGCGTGATTCGGTCACGAAGCTCTGTAGTGTTTGCAGCAATTGGGTGCTGTTGTAGCCCAGCACGTAGTTGGATGGGAGCCGGGAGTAACCCCGATTGAAGTAGCTCCGGATGATCACGGAACGCTGATCGATTGGGAGTCCCTCAACCGTCTTGGCAAACGTGCCGAAGTCACCCTGACGCATCAAGTAAAACTCGACGTTGGACGTGTACAGCCCCGAAACGGTCTGTCCTAGGCCTGCTGCGTATTCCCCGATTGCAGCCAATGCATGGGGACCAGCGAGGTTGCCAACGACGGGAATTATGAGATTTCGATCCTGTAGCGCTTTTACGAATTGGAAGTCGTTCTCGCTGGCCAGGTAGTTTGCCTGCCGCCCAGTGAGGTCAGATTCAAGAAGGAGCTGCCGCAAGGTTGGATAGTCCCGACGGGGCGGCCGGTTGAAGCTCTGGAACCGCAGACTCAGCCCCGCGTTGATGAACGCGTCGTGGAACCGGGCGATCGTCATCAAGTCACCGGCTTCGAGGGGCAACCCGAAGCCGGTGACTCTTTCCGCAACTGTTACCCGCAGAGCCTCAACAAGAGTGAGATCGGGCTCTGTGGCGTCTACATACTCGATGAGTTCGTCAATTGACCTGGCGTCCCACTCGCCCAGGTCTCGAGGTGGCGGTCGGCCGGTGAGGAGGCACAAATACTCGATTCTGTTGTGGCCAATCTCGAAGAGCGACTTAAACAGAAGGTGCTCGAGCAGGTTGTCGCGCCGGATGTCGATTATGAATGCGACGGTCGGTCGAATCTGTGCTATGTAGGAGAAGTTCTGACCGGGACCGACACCCACGTACACGCCACCACTTACCTCCAGCTCACGCAGCTTTCCTATGACGTGGAGGTACGACGTCTCGTTCGAAATTAGATTGTCAGTGTCGAAATAGCCGCCGGGCTCGGAAAGACTCTGTATGAGTCGGGCGAACTCAGTGGTCGCGACAGCCTGCTGTGTCGACCGACTGCGGTCCGGGTCGCCCTGGCCCTCCGCGCACTGGCCGCCACAAGCGGCCAGGCCATACAGGAGCAACAGCCCCGTCTGGAGCGCATAGAATGTATTCTTCATGCTGTGGTCCCAGTGGTCCTGAATGTTCTAGGTCCCGCTATTGCACGATTCGTTCTACCCAAGCGCCTGTTTGAAGTCGTCTATCACGTCGTCCGTGTGTTCGATTCCAACGGATACCCTTATCAACTCGTCTGAGATCCCTGCCTTCTGGCGTTCCTCCGGCGAGAGACCCGAGTGTGATGTGGTTGCAGGCCGGGTCAGCAAGGTCTCGATGCCGCCGAGACTGGGGGCCACTATGGGCAAGCGCGTCTTTTCCATGAACTGATCCGCAGCGTCAACGCCACCGTGCAGCTCGAAGCTCAGCATTCCGCTGAATCCGTCGAACATGCGCTTGGCCAGGGAGTTTGCTGGGTGACTCTCGAGCCCTGGATAGTTGACCTTCTTCACGGCCGGATGTTTCTCCAAGAACGAAGCTATCCCAAACGCACTGCGGTTCTGGTAGGCCACTCGCACCGATAGTGTCTTGACTCCGCGATGAAGGAGGAAGCATGCGTGTGGGTCGAGCGTGCCTCCCAAATGGTTGAGCTTGTGCGTGATCTTCGTGATCAAGTCTGCACGACCGATCACAGCGCCGGCGACGATGTCCGAGTGTCCGTTCAAGTACTTCGTGCAACTGTGAAGCGATAGGTCGAATCCCCATTCGGACGGACGGAAGTTCATCGGGCTGGCGAACGTGTTGTCAATCAGCGTGATGAGTTCGTTTTCTTTCGCGAATTCCACTACGGCTTCGAGTTCCGGCACGTCCATGAGCGGATTGGCCATGGTCTCTACGTAAACCGCCTTGGTCGTAGGCTTGAGTTTGGCTTTCCACGAGTCAGGTGCGTCGCCCTCGATGAAGTCAAAAGAAATGCCGTATTCGCCAAGGTCCTTCGTCACCAGGTCGTAGGTCCCGCCATACAGACAGTTCTGTGCCAGCAGGTGGTCTCCGGAAGAGAGGATCGTGAGCAGAGACGTCGAAATGGCCGCCATGCCGCTCGATGTTACGAGGGCCGACTCGGCGTTTTCTAACGCCGCGAGCTTGCGATGCAAGGCCAGGTGGTTTGGCGTATTGTTGAGGCGAATGTACTTGATATCATGATAGCTCTTCTCCCCGACGTACTCGAACATGGCCGACTGAAAGATCGGCATCGCCACGGCACCCCCAATTCGAGGGTTCGGCTCGCCAGCGTGGATGAGCTTGGTCTCAATGTGTCCTCGGTTTCCCGCCATGGGCTGTCCGTGCCTCCTCCGTCACCAAGGTGTTGGATGTGGGCTGCAGCAAGATCACAATTTAACTGTTTGAGCGTGGACTGCCGACATTCTCCAGTGTCGATTAGCTTCAGGCGTCTCCCTCTCGTTCGGTCTAGCCTCTGGAGCGTTGGATGACGTGGCGTGGTGTAATAGAAGAGTTCCGTGACTACCTCCCGCTCGATCCGAGCATCAATGCTGTCACACTCCTGGAGGGAAACACGCCACTGCTGGAGGCCCCCAGGTTGGCGCAAATCCTTGGGTTTGAGGGCCGGTTATTCCTCAAGTGCGAAGGTCAGAATCCCACTGGCTCCTTCAAGGACCGGGGCATGACCGTGGCCATCTCGGCGGCCGTGACACAGGGAGCGGAGGCGGTGATCTGCGCATCTACCGGCAACACATCGGCCGCGGCCGCAGCCTACGCTGCCAAGGCGGGGATGCAGGCTTTTGTCATCGTGCCTGATGGAAAGGTCGCGGCAGGGAAGCTCAGTCAGGCCGTGGTGCACGGTGCGCGGGTCGTTGCCATCTCGGGAAGCTTCGACGACGCGCTCACGATAGTGAGCGAGGTAGCGAAATCAGGTCGCGCGATAGTGGTGAACTCGATCAACCCCTATCGGATTCAAGGGCAAAAGACCGCCGCCTTCGAAATCTGTGGAGCGTTGGGGGGTGTGCCAGACTACCACTTCCTGCCCGTGGGGAACGCCGGTAACATCACGGCGTACTGGCTCGGATATCGGGAGTACCATGAGGCTGGGATCACGGACCGGTGGCCAAGGATGATGGGATTCCAGGCCGAGGGCGCGGCGCCGATCGTACTAGGGCATGTGGTTACGGAACCCGAGACTGTGGCCACTGCGATCCGAATCGGGAATCCGGCAAGTTGGGAGGGCGCGGCAAAGGCGCGCGACGAGTCCGGTGGATTGATTGCATCGGTCACCGATGCGGAGATTCTGGAGTGTTATCGTGCGGTGGCAGCAACTGAAGGCGTCTTCTGCGAACCGGCGTCTGCGGCCTCGTTGGCCGGACTCAAGAAGATGGTTGGCACAGGCAAGATGGAACCGTCCGCGACCGTTGTCTGCACACTCACCGGCCACGGACTCAAGGACCCGGATACCGCTACCTGTGAGTCTCCCGCGCCACTAAGGGCCGGCGCGGACCTCGGCGACGTCAGCAGGGCATTGGATCTGTGAGAGGGGGATGATTTCACCATGAGGTTCGCTGTTTGTGAGGCATCACCTCAGTTGATACATGCCGACGATGGCTGGAAGCAGATTGCAGGCCAATGTGGCAAAGAACGACCGGACATGCTGCTTCTGAATGAGATGCCTTTTGGCAACTGGGTGTCGGTAGGCCCCGAGCCGAACCGTGAGCAGCTGCTGACCTCTCACAATCTGCACGACCACGGCCTCGACCACTTGGCAGAGTTCTCCGTGCCGACCGTGTTCGGGAGCCGCCCAACGTTCGAGCAAGACCGTAGTGTCAATCAGGCCTTCGTATGGAAGAGAGATGGCAATCTGCAGGCAGTTCACACAAAACAGTTCTTTCCCGACGAACCAGGTTATTACGAGGCGCGATGGTTTGAGCGCGGTGAACTACGGTTTGAGCTCGGGGAGGCAGATGGAATCCAGATCGGGTTCCTGACTTGCACTGACGTGATGTTCCCGGAATGGGCGCGCTACTACGGTCACAGCGGTGCCCAAGTCATCTGTGTTCCGCGGGCGACGCCGGCGCCATCGCTGGATCGCTGGAAGACGGTCATCTCGACAGCTGCGATCATATCAGGCTGCTATGTAGCGAGCTCCAACCGTGTGGGGACGGACACCAACGGGCAGGAGTTCGGAGGTGGCGGATGGATATTCGATCCCGCCGGAGAATTGATCGCCGCAACCTCGACGCAGCATCCGGTGGCTACAGCGGAGCTGGATCTTGGGCTGGTGGAGAGGGCAAAGCAGGGATATCCGGCGTATGTAGAGGGGCTCCCTGTGGAGGCTATCACGAAGGTCCTGAGTAGGTGAAACACATGACGTTGGGGAGGTAACTGACAGTGCAGCTCCCTCCCCAGCCTTCCCGTCAATCCGCTTGCTACTGTCCTCCTGGTGCCTCTCCAAGCCTCACTTCCTCGGTGCCAGCCAGGTAGATGCCGTTGAACAAGAACTTGTAGGTCCCATGTGGCTGACTGCGGCGCAGGATCTCGGGTCCGAAGAGGTAGAGGGATCCGTTGCCCACCTTGGCGTCGATTATGGCTACACCGTCCTTGAGGTGTTCCTGTCCCCAGGCCCAGCCGCTGCTCAACGGATTGGCGGTGTCGAACCAGGCCACAGGAGTCACCCCCTGCGCATCGGGTTCGAGTCTGAAAACGGGATTGCGGCTGAACGAGACCTGGATGCGCTCGTCCAGTCCCCACGCTACTGGGACAGTGTTGTCGACTGCGACTTCGAGGATCGATCCCGGAACGAAATAGTCGTCGTTGGATAACGGCCTGCCGTCCTCACCCAAGAGATGATTTCCAACCGGCACGTTCGCGTGCTGAGCCATGGCGGTAGAAGATCCGATGGTTATGATGGTGCCCCCATTCCGGAGGAAATCGCTGAGACGTTGTACCGTGGTGTCGACACTTACGCGTCCAAGCCGGCCGCGATACTCCTCGGGGATCGAAGACAGATCAGGTGACCCTCCCCCAAATCTGCCAGACCGCTGTCCCGCCCGCGGATCGGCGAGCGGAATCGCCCCGGGGACGAACACCAACACGTCGTATTTGTCCAAGAGGTTGCCCTCGTTCAGATCCTGAGGGAAAGCCAACTCGTACTGAAACTCGAATTGCTCCAGCACCCAGCGGGCCCAGCCGGAAGGCATGGAGCCGCCGTAACGGTCCCACAGTCCCACCTTCACGGTTCTCATCTTCAGCGCATCGCTGGCCGGAGCTGACGGCACGCCATCGAAGTCCAGGCCCAATTCTGAGGCCATTTGCTCCAACTGACCGAGTGTGGACGCCTTTGCGTTGATGTAAACGGTGCCGGCGGGGTAGGTCTTTCCGTTGGCCTGAACCTCCTGACGCAGCCAATACACGTCTTCGCCATTCTTCATCAGGCGGTTGGTCGCTATGAATCCATCGTTTACACTGTGGCTTAGCATGAAGCCGGCTGCTCCGTCTGCGTTCGCAACCGCACCGGCCAAAGGCGTCGCGTATCCCTCGATCTCCTCGAACGGTCCGTCGAACCCATCAAAGACGCGATCGAACTCAACACCCATCTGTAACGCCAGCGTCCATCCGGCGTTGTCATACGGGGCGATCGGTGGTCCGCCCGGGTATGCGAAGTCGTTGGGATGATCTTGGGGCTCGAACATGTCCATGATGTGGGGCCGAAAAGCCTGCGCTGCATGCACGACGTAAGAGCCCGCGGGATACTGCTTACCCGCCACCTCGAAGTCACCTGTCGCCTGCTCGATCTTGATCCCGTTCTTGATGAGTGCGTTCACGAATTTCGTGGCGGTAGGAAAGTCAGCCTGATCCGACGGAATGATGTATCCCCTGGGGTCTCGAGCTGCAGGGTCATGCAACACCTCGTCGTAGTAGCTGGGCGGGACGCCGCGAAACCGTCTCCCCTGCTGCTGGGATTGCACACCCTGACCTTGACTCGCCGCCGCGTTCAATGCCTCGATGCGCTCGGGGTGTACCGTCCAATGGTCCCGACTCCCCCGGTCGATCGCGTTCCTTCCCATCAGATAGATGTTGAAGAGCAGCGTTTCACGGTACCGTGACGCATGGTCCAAAACGGCCCGGTTTGCCGTGACGGAGTAGTCTATCGACTGTCTGAAGTGCCAAACCTGGGGTCTGATGGGGTACGGAAGGTCATTACGGGGTAGCTGCCGACTCGAGATCAGAGGTATCTCTATTGGGGTCGGATTGCCGATGGTCTCCGTCAGCAGGCCAATCATGTTGTGGAAATAGACCGTCGTTCGAAGGCCGCCGTTCCACCATGTGGAATAACTGGCCCCAGATCTCATCGTGGTTCCCGGCTTGCCCTCGGCCACAAACCGGCTGTGCATCGCGGCTCCGACCATCTCTACGCCGAGAGGAATGAGCGGATCGAAATTGTAATTGAACGGGTCGCGGAATGGCGGCGCGAACATGACGGTTCCCGCCGGGCCTGTCTGATGGTGATTGTACACGATCTGGGGGAACCACTCTCGGAACATGATACGGGCCATGTTCTCCGTTTCTGGCTGGCTCGCCATGAAGAAGTCACGGTTGTTGTCGTGACCGATGTACTTGTGATAGAGGCGAGGGATTCCGGAAGACGATCTGTTCTCCGGCACGGGTTCTCTCATATACCAGTTTGAGACCAGCTCCATCCCGTCCGGGTTGGCATGCACCGCGAGCACGATCACGTCATTCAGGAACCGCAACGTCTCTTCGTCAGTCTTGCTCACCAACTGATACACTGTCTCGATCAACTGATGTGCCCCCAATACCTCTGTTGCGTGCAACCCTCCGTCGATCCAGACGATTGCGCGCCCTTCTTGGGCTAGACTGCGTGCCTCCTCGTCTGTCAGCCCCTCTGCCATCGTCAGCCTTCGAGCGATGTCCTGATAGCGCCCGAGATTCGCGTGGTTTTCGGGGGACGTGATTATTGCCATCAGCTGTGTGCGGCCTTCTGCTGTCGGCCCGATCTCCTCGAGCACCATCCGTGGCGATTCCTCTGCAAGCTTGTGCCAGTAGGTTTCGAATTGAGCGTAGTTGGCAAGGTTGTAGTCGTCGCCGATGTTGAACCCGAATTCTTCCATGGGGCTCGTTATCTGCTGGGCAGTGCTGGGCGTGCTGAGAACCAAGAAGGTGGCGAAGAGAACCAACGAGGTGAAACGGTTGCGCGCAGATACGATCATGGGAGTCAGCCTCGAGCGTTTTGCATCAAAGAATGGCGGAAAAAGGCGTGCATTTCTCACTTGCACAGCTGAGAAAGGATAGTCCCGGGGGAGACTAATCGGTAGACGACGGCAGCTACTGCTCCGTGCTTGCCCTCAGCACCAACCTGTGCTCTGTGTTTTCATCCACAGCTTCGCGACTGTAGAGCAAGGGGAAATACTCACCATCCGCCCACAACTGCAGGAGATCTCCGTAATGCGGGCTCTCTGGTTGACCTGACTGACCGGGAACGTTGATGGCGAGGGAATTGTCCCAATTGGAGACGTCCAGGATTTCACGGAACGAGGCGCCCCATTGAGCCGAGAGGTTGACGGTCGTCCGATCGCCACCGCGCTCCACCGACGGGAGATCGAAGGCCGCGGTGACCGGATGGCGGAATTCGGCAAGGTTCAATGGTCCCCAGCGCCACTTGGTCCAGTCGGTTCCCTGTATCGTCTCCAGGCTATCTAGCGCACCTATCAATGCGGCTTCTGCGAGCGAGTCTCGCTCGGCTTTGGGGGTATCGCTATCGAATACGCGGCGGTCCACTAGCGATTGCCAGACCTTGAACAGGGCGACGTCCGGTCGGTCCTTGTCGAGCACACCGTCCCAACCGAGTAACATCGCTCGTGCCTGTTCCGATCGTTGTTCGCTGGTGGTGACGTCGGCAAGCTGCGACAGTCCCTCTGCCGCCGCTGACGAGAAGATGTCGTGCTGCAATGCCATGAAGTCTTCCAACGTGAAATCGTCACCACTGCTCAATACTTCTCTGATCCGGTGGAATCTTCGCGGTGACGACCAGTTGTATCCCAACGGTGGAGCGAATCCTTCCGGCATGATGTTGTGGTTTGCCGTTGCAATGAACTCACGGTCCGGATTGAACTCGCGGGGCAGTTCGCTCATCGGTCGGAAACCGCGCCACTCGTAACTGCCTGTTCCGGGGGCGGGAAGTCTGCCGACCCAGCCGCAGCAGCGGATCGGTGCCAATCCGGCAGCCTGCCAGCCGATGTTCCCGTCCACGTCGGCATAGATCATGTTTTCGGATGGTACCAGCCAATGGTCCATCGCATCCAGATACTCTTCCCAGTTCTCTGCCTGGTCCACCCGTAGTGAGCCGAGGTATCCAGCGGTGCCCGGTTCGGCAAGTACCGACCTAAATGCATACGCCCTGTTGTTGACCGAATCCTCGTAGACGATCGGTCCATGACGGCTGAACTTGAGCTCTACTATTCGTGGGGATTCTCCGTTGACGAGTATCGTGTCCACTTCGACTCGGAGCGGCTCCCATCCGTCGCGCCACCAGACTTGGTCGCGAGCCTCGGGATTCAGGCGCTCGACGAAAATGTCTTGCTGGTCGATACCGACTACGGTGAGGCCCCATGCGATCCGCTCGTTGTGACCGATCGCCACGCCCGGCAGCGCCGGCTCGCCTGCTCCTATAACGTCCCAACCGGGTCCGTTGAGATGAACTAGGTAACGGAGGGAGGGAAGTGTGATGCGCCGGTGTGGATCGTTGGCCAGAATCGGCATTCCGGTCGTGGTCATCCTTCCCGAAACCACCCAGTTGTTACTGCCGGCTAAGGACGGATCGTCGTTATCGTGTTCCGATTCACCGTATTCGTCGAGGATGGCAATACGAGGCAGGGGAGCATACCCGGCAGCCAGCGTCTCCAACACTTCGACCGGGATCTCATCCAAGTCCAGCCCACGCGGGATTCGGAGATCATGCGGTGGATCCGGTGCGTCACGCCGGTCGGCTTCCTCCAGCCCCAATCGCAGCACCGCTAATGCCAATTCGATCTCATCGGTTGCGTTTTGTGTCATCGGCAGGCCAGCCATGCGGAGCAGCGGCACCTCGGGTGTCCATGGGTCTGGTGCCACGCCGGTCAACTTGAACTCGACCGGGAGATTATCGGAGTTGTGCTCAATGAAGGCATTAACTCCGTTCACGAATGCCGTTATGATCGCCTTGGCGTTGGGATGGTAGCTTGTCCACTCGGCTTCCATATCGCCACGATACTTGAGCAGTCGGGCGAGTCTATCTCGCTCGAACGCGACCGGACCGGCTATTTCTGAGAGGCGGCCTTCACCCACCCGCCGCCAGGTTTCCAACTGCCAAAGACGGTCCTGCGCGGCTACGAAGCCCTGTGCAAAGAACAGATCCTCTTCCGTCTGCGCGTAAATGTGAGCGATCCCCCAGCGGTCGCGTAGTATCTCGACGTCCTGCTGCAGGCCGGTTAACTCGATGTTACCCTGTAACTGGGACACCGAGGATCGGGCCAACTGGGTGAATCTGTCGGTGCCAATGCCGCAGGCGCCCACAAATAATACGGCCGTGATAGCCAGCGTCATTGTTGATCCACGTATCGCCATAGCTGTAGCCATCGGATTCTCTACAGAAACGGGTTGTGCGTCGGAAACTTATCTCTGGGTCAGAGATATGATTCAAAGGGCTTGCGGTCAAGAATCCGGGTGGCTTACGCTTCCTCGCGGACCATATCCTCCATCGGCAGGAGAATCGAATGCTGTGCCTGAGAATTCTTGATTCGCCAAGCTCCAGACCAATAGCCCTGGCCGGCCTCTTGGTCATGCCGTTTTCGGTACCTGCCGTTGGGCAATCGGTCTATAACGGGCCGCGTGTCGACAGCATTTTTGCTGCGTACGACAATGTGGGAAGTCCGGGTTGTGCGGTAGGTGTGATCCGCCATGGAGATTTCGTTCTAGAACGCGGATACGGGATGGCGAACCTGGAGTACGACATCGTACTGACTCCTTCCAGCGTGTTCCGGATCGGCTCGACTTCCAAGCAGTTCACGGC
>JBDGZZ010000023.1:0-29709 GCA_039588335.1 Gemmatimonadota bacterium
CCGTTCATGGAAATGCTGAATGAGGTTGCCCCGGTCGTGATTGGCTCCACAACAGCACAGTCATTGGAGGATGTTGGGGTTGCCCGGTTCACAACTGCAGATCCAAGCACGCTCGACGGCCTCGTCGAGGCGGTGGTTTGCGCAATCAACGCAAGGAGTAACTAGAGAATGTCGTTTCCAGAACATCGTCTAAGGCGATTACGGCGCGGCGACACGTGGCGTCGTATGGTCCGCCAGACATGCTTGTCGCCGGACGATTTCGTGTACCCCTTGTTCGTAGTTCCTGGGAAGGATGTCAGGATACCAGTCGCAAGTATGCCGGGTGTAGCACAGTTATCCGTGGATCAGGCCGTACGTGAAGCGACAAGCGCCTATGAGCTGGGCATTCCTGCACTGATTCTGTTCGGCGTGCCCGACGAGAAGGATGCTCGAGGCTCAGGAGGGTACGATCCGGACGGTCTCGTTCCCCAAGCTACCCGAGCCATTAAGGCCGAAGTCCCCGACATGCTAGTATGGGCCGACGTGTGTCTCTGCGAGTACACCGATCACGGACACTGTGGGTTGTTGACCGATGAGGGCGAGGTGGACAACGACGCGACCCTGCCGTTACTGGCTGAGGCCGCACTCGAGTATGCGCGGGCGGGCGCCGACGCGGTCGCACCGAGTGACATGATGGACGGCCGAATCGCGGCAGTCAGAGACAAGCTCGACGATCACGGCCTGTCTCACATTCCGATCGTATCATACGCAGCCAAGTACGCTTCGGCATACTATGGTCCATTCCGCGACGCAGCACACTCAGCGCCCGCCTTTGGAGACAGACGCGGCTACCAGATGGACCCGGCCAACTCCGACGAAGCCTTGCGCGAAGTCGAACTGGATCTGGACGAAGGCGCGGATATTGTGATGGTGAAACCTGCGGGTGCTTATCTCGACGTAATTCACCGAGTGAAGGATGCCTTTGCCATGCCAACCGCAGCCTACCAGGTGTCGGGAGAGTACGCACTGATCAAGGCGGCGGCCGAGAAGGGTTGGCTGGACGAACGGCGCACGGCTCTAGAGAGCCTGATGGGAATCAAACGTGCCGGCGCCGATATCATTCTCACCTACTACGCGAAAGACGCAGCGCGATGGCTGGAGGAGGGATAAAGTGGTGACTGTAGGACATAAGGGCGACCAGGCAATCGTGGACACGGGCATGACACGAGACACAGTGCGCTCGGTGACAGGTAGTGCGGAATTGTTCGAACGGGCGCAACGTGGCATCCCGGGTGGCGTAAACAGCCCCGTCCGGGCATTTGGCAGCGTGGGCGGCCAGCCCCTGTTCATCGATAGGGCCGAGGGCAACACCGTTTGGGACGTAGACGGGAACGCGTACCTCGACTACGTCGGATCGTGGGGGCCGATGATTCTCGGCCACAATCACCCGGCGGTGCGTGATGCCGTTGCAGCGGCATTGCGGAAGGGAACTTCATTCGGAGCTCCCACTGCAGCAGAGTCTGAATTGGCCGAAATCGTGATAGACATGGTTCCCTCAATAGAGGTCGTACGGTTGGTCAACTCTGGTACTGAAGCCACCATGAGTGCTGTCCGCCTCGCCCGTGCCGTAACGGCTGCAGCCAAGCTGATCAAGTTCCGCGGTGGATACCACGGGCACGCTGACACATTTCTCGTCGAGGCTGGATCGGGTGCCGCTACGCTCGGTGTACCGTCCAGTCCCGGAGTAACCGAGGGTACGGCCGGGGACACATTGATAGCGGAATACAACGATCTGCAGTCGGTGCGTCGACTCTTTGACGCAAACGCAGGTCAAGTCGCATGTGTAATGGTCGAACCGGTTGCAGGGAACATGGGCTGCATCCCGCCAGCTGACGGTTTCCTGTCAGGTTTGCGGGATGCATGCACGCAACATGGGGCTCTCCTCATATTCGACGAAGTAATGACTGGCTTTCGTGTGGCACCCGGTGGAGCCCAGCAACGCTACGGAGTGATGCCCGATCTCACGACACTCGGCAAAATACTTGGAGGTGGGCTTCCTGTAGGTGCATATGGCGGACGGCAGGATCTCATGCGGCAGGTGGCGCCAGATGGGCCGGTCTACCAAGCGGGGACGCTTTCGGGCAATCCATTGGCGACCGCGGCCGGCACAGCAATGCTCTCGTACCTGCACGACCACCCCGAGGTCTACCAGCAGCTCGAAGAACGCGGAAGACAGTTGGACGACGGTTGGGCAACTCTGATACAAACCAGAGGGTATCCCCTGACTTGGAACCGCGTTGGTTCGATGGGTTCGCTGTTTTTCTCCACTGATCCTGTCACAAACTGGGAAAGTGCAGCGCGGTCGGACCGGGACGCTTTCACTCGTTACTTCAGCGAGATGCTGGACTTGGGAATCTACCTCGCGCCGAGTCCGTTTGAGGCTGCATTCCTGTCAGCTGCACACACGGCGTCGGACATCAAGCGCACGCTCGAGGCGGCGAATTTCGTGCTGGAAAGGATGTACCGTAAGTGACCGTCACACCACCGTTTCTTTCCACCTGCCGTTGTCAGCCGTCCACGCATACTCCTGTCTGGATCATGCGGCAGGCTGGTCGCTATCTGCCCGAATATCGCGCGGTTCGCGAAAAGGTGGACTTCCTGACTCTCACGAAGACTCCCGATCTGGCCGTCGAAGTCACGCTGCAACCCATTCGCAGGTTCCAAATGGATGCGGCAATTCTGTTCAGCGACATCATGACGCCGGTCGAGGGGATGGGTGTGCAATTGGAATTCCTTCCCGGACCGGTGGTCGCCGATCCGATCAGGAGTCCCGATCAGGTCAGCGCACTTCGGGTGGCCGATCCAGATGAGACCGTCCCGTTCGTGATGGAAACCGTTCGCATCCTGTCCGACACATTGCCAGCAACCGTACCGCTGATCGGATTCGCGGGCGCACCGTTCACCATCTTGTGCTATCTCGTGCAAGGCAAGGGATCCAAGACCTTTGCCGACGCCAAGGCGTTCCTATTCTCCGAACCCGCTGCCGCTGAACAACTACTAGCCAAGATTGCCGACACCATGACTGCGTACCTCACAGCACAGGCAAACGCAGGTGCGGACGCACTGATGGTGTTCGATTCGTGGGCGGGCCTCTTGGGGCCAGAGGAATATCGACGGTTTGCCCTACCATCGGTCCAGCGGATCTTGCATCGTTTACAACCACTCGGCAAACCTCTGGTCTATTTTCCCAACCAGGGTGCCACCCTGCTCGAGCATGTCGCCTCGGCTGGCGCTGACGTCGTAGGGGTAGACTGGCGTCTGCCTCTCTCGGCCGCGCGAGGCACGCTAGGACCAAACACCGCCGTGCAGGGCAACCTAGACCCTGCAGCACTATTCGCCCCTCGACCCGAACTGGAACGACAGATCGATCGAGTGCTCGAGGATGCCGGTACCGAGCCGGGACACATATTCAACCTGGGTCACGGAATCGAGCGCACGACCGATCCCGATGCCGTTGCCATGCTCGTGGATCGCGTGCACGAGCGCACAGCATGTTGAGGTAGCAGTTATGGGCACTACGAGTTACACCGTCAACGAAGAGACCTTGCGGCAGTTCGATAGGCCAGGCCCGAGGTACACGTCGTATCCGACGGCCGTCGAGTTTCACGAAGGAGTAGGAGAGGACCGATACAGAGCAAAGTTGACGGAAGCCAACGCCATGGGTAGCGATGCTCCGCTCAGTATCTACTCACACCTGCCTTTTTGCGAGCACCGCTGCCTGTTCTGTGGTTGCCACGTTGTGATCACCAGGCATCGGGAGGTCGCAGCCGAGTATCTGAGCTACCTGAAGCGTGAGATCGACGAGGTCGCGAGGCTTCTCCCAGAACGGCGGACAGTGGCCCAACTGCAGTGGGGCGGGGGCACGCCGACATACTCGACGGCGCAACAACTACGTGATCTCTTTGAACACTTTGCAAGCCATTTCACTTTCGAGGAGAGCGCCGAGATAGCTATCGAGGTGGACCCCAGAGTCACAACGAATGAACATCTCGATCAGCTTTCCGACCTGGGATTCAATCGCCTCAGCATGGGTGTGCAGGATTTCACACCGGACGTGCAAGAGATCATAACGCGAGGCCAGACTTTCGAACAAACCAAACAACTCATCGAATACGCACGACGAGTGGGATTCAACGAGGGCATCAACCTAGACCTGATCTACGGTCTACCACAACAGAAGGTGGAGACGTTCGACCACAATCTCTCACAGGTGCTCGAGTTGCGGCCTGACCGCGTCGCTGTCTATTCCTTCGCTTACGTTCCCTGGATCAAGGGACACCAGAAGAGAATCGAGCAATCAGACCTGCCCTCACCCGGTCTCAAGCTCAAGCTCTACTTCAAAGCGATGGAACGCTTCTTGGATGCCGGTTACGAGCCGATCGGGATGGATCACTTCGCGCTACCCGATGACGAGCTGGCACGGGCTGCCAGGGCACGCCGGCTGCACCGCAACTTCATGGGTTACACCGTCAAGCCGGCTTCCGATATGGTCGCCTTCGGGGTTTCCGGGATCGGCGACGTGCAGCGTGGTTACTTCCAGAATGAGAAGAAGCTATCGACCTACTACGCTGCCATTGACGCGGGGAAGCTGCCAGCGATGAAGGGTTATCTGCTCGACGAAGACGACCGCATACGCCGGTACGTCATTACGCAACTCATGTGCAATTTCCGCGTTGAGAAGTCGAAGGTATCGGAGTTGTTCGACATAGAGTTCGACGACTACTTCGCAACGTCGCTGCCGAAACTGGCTGAAACAGTCGCAGCTGGCTTCGTGGAAATCAATGATGACTCCGTAACCGTTGGGGACGCAGGAAGGCTGTTCGTCCGCAACGTGTGCATGGCGTTCGATCGGTATTTGGAGCAGAAGGACAAAGCGAAGCCCACCTTCTCTCGCACTGTCTGATATGGCCCCTAGTACCACGTTGCCCAGTAGCGACCTACCACCCATTCCAAAGCTGCCAAACCACCGGAACGTTTCGTCGGGACTGGCGATGGCTCGCAACGGGCCTGACAATGCCGATGTCGGGGTATTGCTGCTCAACATGGGTGGTCCGGATCAACAGGCGACGATCCGTCCTTTTCTGAATAACATTTTTTCTGACCGACGGATAATCGAACTGCCGGGGGGTCGGCTGGGACAATACCTACTTGGCCGACTCATCGTCACCACGCGCCTGCAAGACGTGAAGAAGAACTACCGAAAGATCGGTGGCGGATCACCCATAGTCTGCTGGACTACGATCCAAATGGAAGGACTGCAGCAACGACTGTTAGAACTGGACCGCGTCCCCAAGGTGGGCATGGCAATGCGTTACTGGCACCCATTCGCCGACGACGCGCTCAGAGAGATGGCTGGGGCCGGAGTGAAGCACGTCGTAGGACTCACTCTCTATCCTCACTATACGCAGGCAACGACGGGCAGCAGCGAGAACGACTTGGTTGAAGCGCGTGACCGGCTCGGGCTCGACATATCGTTTTCATTTGTTAGCGAGTGGTACGATCACGTCGGTTACCTCGATCTTTGGAGCAGGCAGATAGAGCGAGCACTGAAAGGGCTCCCGCGAGCGGTACGTGATCGCGTACAGCTAGTCGTCTCAGCTCACGGACTGCCCCAGAAGTTCATCGATCGAGGTGACCCCTATGTCGATCATATCAAGGCGACCATGAATGGCGTGTTAGCCCGCCTCGTGGATCCGCCCCCTGCCCATCTCTGTTTCCAGAGCCGCACCGGACCCGTCAAATGGATAGGTCCGGGAACGGAAGAGATGATCAAAGAACTGGCTGTGAAGGGACACGATGCGCTACTGGTGTGGCCCATAGCGTTCGTGTCAGACCACATCGAGACGACGTTCGAGGTCGGCATGTTGTTTCGCGATATGGCAATCGAGGCAGGCATTAGAGAATACCACGTGGTTCCGTCATTCAACGATGATCCGGACTTGTGGGACGTGCTTGCCGACCTGGTTGTGTCGCACGTCGCTCAACTAGAGCAGGTACCTAAACGATGAAACGGGTCGTCGTCGTCGGTGGTGGCATCGCTGGTTTGACAACGGCATTGCACCTCGTTGACCGAGGAGCTGACGTCGCAGACGGGTTGGAGGTGACCGTTCTGGAAGCGGCCCCTCGGGTAGGTGGGAACATCTGTACCGACAGGCAGGACGGTTGGACCATCGAGCAGGGCCCTAACGGCTACCTCGACAATGTCCCGGCTACTCGTCGACTCGTTAAGCGATTGGGCCTCGAGGACCGACTGCAACCGGCAAACGAACGTGCTGCCAAGCGATACCTTTACAGGCACGGGCGCATGCATCTTCTTCCAACCGGACCGGTCAGATTCCTTGCCAGTCCGGTATTGAGCAAGAGGGGCCGTTTGCGCGTGCTGATGGAACCGTTCGCAAACCGGGCGCCTCACGGTGCGGACGAAACCATTTTCGAGTTTGCCAGCCGGCGAATCGGGCATGAAGCAGCTAACACCTTGATCGACGCGATGGTATCAGGAGTTTTTGCCGGTGACATCAACCGGCTGAGCCTTTCCAGTACGTTCCCCAAGATGGCCGAGATGGAGGCGCGGCACGGTGGCCTGGTCAAGGCCATGCTCGCGCGCATGCGGGAACGCAAGGCAGCCAAGAGGCGCGTAGCCGAACTGAAACAGAGGGGTGAAGACGTCGAGGACCTCACCAGCCCGGGTGGCCCTGCAGGTCCCGGCGGGACGTTGACTTCGCTCGACCACGGATTAGATCCGCTCGTGACGACGCTTCACGAAGTCCTCGGCAACCGCGTTCACCTTGCGGCAAAAGTGGAACAGCTACAGCGCATTGGCGTCGAGGATTCAGCACACTGGCGTGTGACACTGGAATCGGGCGAGGGCGTCCCGGCCGATGCATTGGTGCTGGCTGTCCCGGCGCCATATGCAACTCCGCTGTTTGCCGGCGTAGACAGGGATCTACATGCGGCAACCGCCGAGCTACAATCAGCCAGTCTCGCCGTGGTCGCGGTGGGCTTTGATGAAGACAGCATCGGCGGTCCGCCAGAAGGATTCGGCTTCCTGGTGCCACGGGGAGAAGGCCCGCGGATCCTTGGCTGCCTTTGGGATTCGAGCCTGTTTCCAGGCCGTGCACCCAAGGGAAGCGTCTTGATGCGAGTGATGATCGGCGGTGCGCACGATCCGGAAGCAGTGACCTTGGACGATGACACCATGGTGCAGACCGTGCGTGCCGACCTTGCGACCACGATGGGAGTCACAGCACTGCCCGTCACCACCCGCATCTACCGGCATCATGTCGGTATCGGTCAGTACAATGTTGGGCACGACGAACGGCTGGGGCGGATCCACGCCCGGTTAGACGAGCTGGGACACCTCTGGGTAGCGGGTAGCTCTTACTACGGTGTTAGCATGAACGCGTGCATAGAGACGGCCGGGACACAGAGCGACGAAATCATCAGGTCACTCAACAGTAGTTAGGCCGGAATCGACAATTTCGAGACCGCTCTCCACCGGAACCCGCACAGTCGGCATCTTGGCCCATAGAGAGACCAGCGATTCCAGTTCCGCAATCAGGTCAGCTGGAGACTCAACGAAGTACTGCCCTATCGTATCTTTCCCACCCACGAAACAAGTGAAGACCTCGGGTCTGCCGGATCGCAGCACTACCTCGAACATGCCCTCGTCAGTCGGGTCGTTGCCCGCGCAGAAGACGAATCCGGCATCCGCATACCGCTCCAACAGATCGGATACGACATTGCTCTTCGTGAGCATCGATGGTCGCGCCTCTATAGTCCGGCTTCCCCTCAGCACTGCGTACGGAAGTCCCCTGAGCATCTCCTCCAACTGTGCGTACAGCTCCTTGGCCCTCAAGACACCCAGGTTCGGATCTGCGGCTCTGTAGTTCCACACCAGAGACGCTCTACGACGTTCTATCTTGCTCCCCGGTGTGTGTTCCAGATAGTCCATCAAGATCGGCCTGACCAAGTCATTTAGAACTGCGGCGTCTACTTCCGGCATCTCGGGCCATGAGCCCCCGGGATCCTTTACCGCGACACCGTCCTCGCATACCAGTCCGATCGAAAGGTCTCCCAGCCAACTATCCATCACACCTGCCGACCGACCGCTCATGACATAGATGTGAGCACGCGTAGCAAGCTGTTCCAGCAACTGGCACAGTTGTTCATCCGGTTCCGTCTCGCTCACGGCTGGGAC
This sequence comes from Gemmatimonadota bacterium, assembly GCA_039588335.1. Lineage (GTDB taxonomy): Bacteria > Gemmatimonadota > Gemmatimonadetes > Gemmatimonadales > GWC2-71-9. Next base: position 8,237 of record JBDGZZ010000023.1, read on the forward strand.
ATGCGGCCTCAAGGTTCCTGCATAATCCAGTATGAATAGCGGTTCCGCACCCGGGGATGTTTGGGGTAGCGAACATCTGGATGCATCGAACCTCCGCACTCCCGCCCGCTGCCGCTCATACAGCACCGCCAATCGTCGCAAGAATCTGTCTGCCCAAGCACCCGACGTATTCACGCGTACGAAGTCGCGCATCTGTCCGAAAGAATCCTGCGTTGACTCCGATTCGTGCATCGCGTCTGCCAGCACATCTGCCATGAGACTGATGTTGTGCGGATTCACCAACCGTGCCCCCGCTAGACAGGATGCGGCTCCCGCGAATTCGCTGAGTACTAGAGTTCCCGGATCATCCCCACGTGCTGCCACATACTCCAACGCCACGAGATTCATCCCATCGCGCAGCGGAGTGATGAACGCAACGTCAGCTGCACGATAGAGCGCTGAGAGTCGAGCACGCGGTATCGTCTGATTGATGTAGACGATCGGAGTGTGGTCGAATGTTCCAAATCTTCCGTTGATACGCCCGACGAGTTCGTCGACCTCACTCTTGAGTTCCTTGTACTCTCTCACCTCCGTACGCGTGGGTGCGGCTACTTGAATGAGAACGGTACGAGTGCGCCAGTGGGGGTTCTTCCGCAGAAACTCCTCGTATGCCAAGAGCTTCTCCGGTATGCCCTTGGTGTAGTCTAAACGATCAACCCCCAAAATGATCTTCTTGGCCAGAAACCGTGCCTTGATGTTCTCGTACTCATCCTTTACCTCCGGCAGATTCGAGAAATCAGATATCTCGTCCGGATCGACCCCAATCGGATGTACGCCAAGGTGGGCCAGATGACTCGGCAGGGCGATTGTTTCCTGCTCCGACTCCAGGCCGAGCACCCTGAGACATGCGTTGCGGAAGTGCTGAGCGAATTCGTATGTGTGAAAGCCGATCATATCCGCGCCGAGCATGCCGCGCAGGATTTCTGCTCGAGCAGGCAGAGTCCGGTACGTCTCGGGTGAAGGGAACGGAATGTGGAGAAAGAAGCCGATGGCGCAATCGAGTCGGCTCTTCCGAAGCATCTGGGGTACCAGTGCAAGCTGGTAGTCGTGCACCCAAATGGTGTCTCCTGGCTCGGCAATTGACCGGACTGCATCGGCAAACCGCTCATTGGCGACCTTGTATCGGTACCAAGCTCCTCGGTCGAAGTTGAGGCGTCCAGAGATGTTGTGGAATAACGGCCAGATCAGCCTATTGGAAAAATGTTCGTAGAAGCCGTGGAACTCGGACTCGCCAATGAAGACGGGCTTACCGTACGGGGCCAGCGCCTTTGTGGCGGAGTCCTGGTACTGCGAGGAAACGCTCTCACCGGGCCAGCCGACCCACGTGAAGGACCTTCTTTGGGCAACTGCGCGGAGTGCGGTGGCGAGTCCCCCAGGGCTGGGTTCCACCTGCCACGCATCGGCATCGCGTGTAAGGCGAACGGGCAGCCGAACAGAGACCACTATGAGCTTGGGCTCGGCCATTGCTCCCGCTTTCGCTCAACCTCACGTGGCCTTGACATGGCCGGCGACTGACCGCATCCCTACTTAACGACGACAGCCAGCGATCGGCTGAGCAAGTGTGTAGCGCCCCCGGAGGCAAAAGCTGCTACTACTACTACAGTGTATCTTCACGAGGACGGCCGCAAACGTCAAGCGGGTGCGGGATATTCAGCAAACACGCTTGACCCTGCCCCTCGAGTCGAATCCGACACAATCATGAAAACCGATCCGAGTCTGAGTTTCGATGCCGGCATCTTCGATCTCGACGGAGTGGTCACTCACACCGCCAACGTCCACGCTCGCGCCTGGAAGCAAATGTTCGACCAGTATCTACAACAGCGAAGTGATGGCACCAGTTTCGGATATACACAGTTCGACTCGGACGACGACTATCGCATCTACGTTGACGGAAAACCGCGCTACCAGGGGGTGGAGAGTTTTCTGGAATCTCGTGGCATTGGGCTGCCGTTCGGAGAGCCCGACGATGATCCCGCGGAGGACACCATATGCGGACTCGGTAACCGAAAGAACGTCATATACAACCAGCTTATAGAGAGCGAAGGTGTCGACGTCTTTCAATCCACGGTCGACCTCATCCTTGCCCTGCGCAGGCGGGGGAGCCGTATCGGACTCATGTCTTCGAGCAAGAATGCCGCCCAGATACTGCGCCGGACCGGATTGGACAACCTCTTCGAGGCATGTGTCGACGGCGTGGTGGCAGAACGGGCCGGTCTCCGGGGCAAACCGCATCCTGACTCCTACCTCAGAACAGCCGAGTTGTTGGGCGTGTCTCCGCAACGGTCGTTTGTAGTGGAGGACGCGGTTTCTGGCGTGGAAGCCGGTGTACGAGGCAGATTCGGCCTCATAATAGGAGTGGATCGCGTGTCCCGTCCGGTACAGCTTCGCGACGCAGGCGCCGACCTGGTAGTAGAAGACCTAGAGGAGCTAACTGTGGACAACATCGACGAAATGTTCGCAAGACGGCAATCCGGTTGTCCTTCCGCCCTCGACACTTGGGACGAGACGAGTGAGGATTGGGCTGGAAAACGGGTCGCCGTGTTCCTGGATTACGACGGTACCCTCACGCCAATCGTTGCGACCCCGGACTTGGCGACGATTTCGGATGATATGCGCGACGTTCTGCGTGAATTAGCTCGTGCCTGCACGACCGTGATAGTGAGCGGTCGCGGGCGCGAGGACGTCTCTAATCTGGTAGGACTCGACAACCTCTACTATGCAGGCAGCCACGGTTTCGATATTGCCGGACCGGAGGGCACCACCTTGCGTCATGAGATCGGCTCCGAGTATCGGCCGCTCCTCGAGGACGTGGTGCGGAGGCTCGAGGAGCAATTGGCCAGCACTGGAGGCGCGCTCATTGAAGACAAGCGGTTTTCGGTCGCGGTTCACTATCGGCTCGTTGCCGAAGCGGAGGTTCCGCAAGTCGAGGCAGCCGTTGACCAAGCTCTCACAGAACATCAGGGACTCAGGAAGGCGTTTGGCAAGAAGGTCTTCGAGTTGAGACCCGATCTGGAGTGGGACAAGGGTAAGGCCGTTCTCTGGCTCTTGGACGCGCTGGATCTGGACGGGGCGGACGTGGTACCGCTCTACATCGGAGATGATGTTACTGACGAGGATGCCTTTGCCGCTCTGAAGGGCCGCGGGCTCGGCATTCTGGTCAGCGAGACCACTCGCGAGACACATGCCGAATTGTCCTTGAAGAACACCCAGGAGGTGGGTGCGTTCCTGAGATTGGTTAGCTCGTGGCAGATGTCTCACGCGCAAGCGAAGGGAACTGCACGATGAAGGACGACGGCTGGACGATCACATGGGAAGGATACGACCCGGAACAACAAGGGTTGCGCGAGGCTCTTTGCGCATTGGGAAACGGGTTCTTCGTCACGCGCGGTGCAGCCGAGGAAGCGTCGGCTGACGGAATACACTACCCAGGCACCTACATCGCTGGCGGATACAACCGTTTGACAAGCGAAGTAGGTGGCCAGACAATCGTAAACGAAGACTTGGTCAATTTTCCCAACTGGCTCTGCTTGACCTTCCTTGCCGATGACGGTGAGTGGGTGGATTTCAACAAGATGGAGATCCTCTCCTATCGGACTGAGCTGCATCTGCGAGAGGGAATCTTGGTCCGCGCGTACGAAATCAAGGACTCCGATGGCAGGACGACAGCGGTAACTAGCAGGCGGTTGGTTCACATGCGCCAGCCACAACTCGCCGCGATCGAGTACTCCATCACACCGCTAGATTGGTCGGGCGACATCCACATCCGATCGATGTTAGATGGCACCGTCCGGAATACGGGTGTGGAACGGTACCGCCAACTCAATCCCCGACACCTGCAGATTGTCAATAAAGGTACGGTCGCTCCAGAAGGTGTGTACCTCCTCGTCAAGACGAGTCAGTCGCGCATGGAGGTCGCTCAGGCAGCCCGCACGCGCCTCTTCAAACCCAACGGAGAGGCGCACGTTCACACCGAAACCGTAGTTGACGACACACATGTGGGTCAGATTCTCTCAACACGGGCGGTTGAGGGCGAGACGATCACCGTAGAAAAGGTGGTCGCCGTTCACACCTCCAGGGACAAGGGTATAACAGAGAGCGCACTCGACGCACGACTGGCGATCACCAGTGCCCCCGACTTTGCCGAATTGAGTCGAACTCACAAGGCGGCGTGGCGCTCACTCTGGCGCCGGGCGGATGTCGAGCTCGAGCTGGAACCGGGAGCCGCCACCAGTACTCCCGACGACGGCGTGTTGATCCGGCTTCAGATCTTCCACCTGCTGCAGACTGTCTCGGAGAACACCCGCGGCTTGGACGTGAGCGTGCCCGCTCGCGGACTGCACGGCGAAGCTTACAGGGGACACATATTCTGGGACGAGCTTTTCATCCTCCCCTTCTATCTACAGAGCTTTCCCGAAATCAACCGGTCTCTCACTCGCTATCGCTACTACCGATTGACTGCAGCGCGGGCGTACGCCAAGGAATCCGGTTACGAAGGCGCCATGTTCCCCTGGCAGAGCAGCAGCAACGGTAGAGAGGAAACTCAGTATGTCCATCTGAACCCCCGGTCAGGTACCTGGGACCCCGATCACAGCCGGTTTCAAAGGCACATCAACGCAGCCATAGTCTACAACATCTGGCAGCACTACCTCGTTACCGGACGCCGACCGTTCCTGGAACAGTACGGAGCTGAGATCATCCTTGAGATCACTCGTTTCTGGAGCAGCCTTTCACAGTACAACGGCGAAACGGGTCGTTATGAAATTCACGGTGTGATGGGCCCAGATGAGTACCACGAAAGGTACGCGGGTAGCTCGAAAGGCGGCCTGCGTAACAACGCATACACAAACATCATGGCGGTCTGGTGTATCGAACGAGGCCTCGAAGTGCTGGAACGAATACATCCCGATCGGCGGCTGGACTTGATCGACCTGCTCGACATCAAGGATGAAGAACTGGATCGGTGGCGCGACATCACTCGCAAGATGACGATACGGTTTCACGGTGATGGAATCATCAGCCAATTCGAGGGATACGGAGACCTGGACGAGTTCCCATGGGACGAATACAAAGAGAAATACGGTGACATTCACCGACTCGATCGGATACTAAAGGCGGAAGGATCGAGCCCCGACCGGTATAAGGTCGCCAAGCAACCGGATGTAACGATGTTGTTCTACTTGCTGCGACCGGACGAAATAGAACGCATCTTCCGGCAGCTCGGATATGCATTCGACGAAGAGACCATCGCCAACAACATCCACTACTACATGGACCGCTGTTCACATGGCTCCACGCTGAGCAGCATAGTATTCTCGGCAATTCTGGACCGGATCGACCGCCAACACAGCTGGGAGCTGTTTCGTCATGCGCTGCGAGCCGACTTCGAAGATGTACAGGGTGGCACAACTCGAGAGGGCATCCACCTCGGTGCCATGGCGGGCACCATCAACATCGTTCTCAATCGTTACGCGGGAGTGGACACCACGGGAAAGAACATCGCCATCAATCCGAATCTCCCGAACCCGATCCGGAGCATTCGTGTCAAGATTCAATACCGGGGCAAGTGGTTGGATCTAACCGTCACCCACGAAAAGATGACAATCCGCTTGGAGGAGAGCGCAGAGGAGTTCCTCATAATCGAGGCCAAGGAGATTCCACATCGGATACAGCCCGGGGCCGAGCTGGCGATTCGACTCTAGCCGCCAGACACAGCCCCGGACGTCTCTCGTTTATGGCTATTTGACCGCGATCTGCTTCGGCTTGGCTTTAGCCGACTTGGGCAGGTCGACGTTCAACACGCCGTTTTCGAACCTCGCCGACACCTTCTCCGTATCCACGCCGCGCGGTAACGTGAACGAACGCTCGAATCGACCGTACCGGCGCTCCACCAGGTGATAGCCCTTGTTTTCGTCACCTTCTTCCACTTCTCGCTTCTTCTCGCCGCTGATCGACAGCATCCCGTTCTCGACAGTCACATTGACATCGTCCTTGCCCAGACCGGGCAGTTCGGTACTGACGTGGATTCCATCTTCGTCTTCGCGAACATCCACCACCGGCGACCACGCCGCCAGGTTACGGGCCTCGCCGTTGCGGCCACTGAAAAAGCCGTCGAAGATCCTGTCCAAGTCGAGCTCACCCCACAACGGTGCGCGCCGCGCGCGCCAGAGTACTGGGTACGTCATTTCCAACTCCTCCTGAAATCTCAGTTTCATGACTGTTGCCGGACCATCCAGACTCCGGCGGGTTGCCGCTGGGCCCTTACGCATCTGAGATGCCAAGAAATAGCGCCATTATGGCACAATTGCGCCGTTGGATAGGGTTTGAGCCTGTCATTACGGCTGGTTATGCTTGCTGATGTGCTGGGCAGTATCGGAGGATCTGGAACAACCTTGGTCAATCTGGGTTACCGCGCGACGGCCTCGAGCGCTTCTTTCGCCGCAGCCCGGATGTCGGCCAGCCCATCCTCCATCCGATCCATATGGGTGCGGAACGACAGCACGCAGATCCGCACAGTGAAAAGTCCCGACAGGGTAGTGCCCGTTAGGTAGACTCGCTTGCGGGCGTTCACCCTGGCAAGGAAATCGTGGTTCAAACGGTTGAGAGCATCATCGTCCAGACCAGGTGCGGACAGCCTGAAGGCGACAATAGAGAGCTGCGGCTCGGCAACGATCTGCACGCCATGGATCGTTTTCAGCTCTTGGGTGGCCCAGATCGTCAGGTCCAGCTTCTCGTCCAGGTTGCGACTGAACGGTTCGATGCCCAGCAGCTTGATCGGAAGCCAGATCGCGAGGCCGCGAAACGGCCGCGACAGCTCGGGTGATACCTGGCAGAAATCGACCAAGTCTTCCTCCTCTTGCATAGCGGGCATGTAGTCCGCAAACACAGTGTGAGCCCGTCTCAGAGCGACACCGTCGCGGACGAGTAGTGAGCCCGTCCCGTAGGGGAGGAAGAGACCCTTATGTGGGTCGAGGACAATCGAATCGGCTCGTTCAATTCCCCGCATTAACGCTCGGCCCCGGTCGGTCAGCATGAAGAAGCCCCCGTACGCGGCATCTACGTGCAGCCACATACCGTACCGCTCGGCAAGGTTTGCCAGAGTCTCGAAGTCATCTACCGCGCCGGTGTTGGTCGTACCCGCACTCCCCACGATCAGAAACGGTGCGAGGCCGGCGGCCTGGTCTTTCTCGATCTCCTGGGACAGATCGTCGCATCTCATGCGGAATGACCCATCGGATCCGATCATGCGGACGTTGTCGGTGGGAAAACCCGCGAGCATCGCCGCTTTCTGAATGGAGTGATGTACCTGATCGGAGGCATAGATTGTCCCATTCAGGAAGTCCTCGGGTAGGTACTTGCGCCGCGCAGCGACCACTGCCGAAAAACTGGCGAGCGATCCTCCACTGGTAAGAAATCCGAGTGAATCCGAACCGTACCCCATGATCTGGCAGAACCAGCGAACCACATTGGCCTCGAGTTGGGCCAACCCCGGCGCCGCCAACCAAACACCGACGTAGCGATTCACACAGTCCGCAATCAGATCGGCGACCGCCGAGTGCAGGATCCCGCCACCCGGGATGTACGCCAGATACCCGGGGCCCGCCGTATTGAAGCTCTTTGGAACTGCCCGGTCGAAGACCAGATCCAGAACTTCGGACAGGGGCGCACCCTCTTTCGGTAGCGGCTCCACCAGCGAGCGGGCCAACGCTGCCCCTCCCTCAACCGCCGCAGCGGGTTGTTGCGGCAGGGTATCGATGTGCGGTATGACGCGCTCCATTGCAGCATCGACCAGGTGCCTCAAGTCCGTGCCTGTGAGTTCCAGTGGATTGTCTGCTTGTCTCATGCAGTGCCCGGTCATCTCAGATGTTGCACTTCCAGCTCTACATCGACGGTCCGCACAGTGTAGTGCCGCACCGCCTGGCGCACTACCTTTCGCCGCGTGAGCAGCGACTGATCCGGCTAACCGCGAATACTACAAGGACAAGGTAATGAAACGCGCAATAGGCCTGTTGGCACCTGTGATGGTCCTCCTGATCTCAACTGCGGCTGCACAGCATGCCACACCACAACGTCCCTTCGGCACGCTGCGCGAGCAGGCTGTCCTGCAACAGGAATGGCTAGCTGAGCGACTTGATTCCGTATTGCCACGCTTGATGCGTGAACATGGTGTCGAGATGTGGGTGGTCGCCATGCGCGAGTACAATGAGGACCCCGTCTTCCCCGCACTCGTGGCGCCACAAACATTCGCCGCGCGGAGACGTACGATTTACATGTTCTACGATCGCGGGCCGGAACAAGGAGTGGAACGACTCGCCCTGGGTGGGAGCAGCCAAGGTGGTCTCTACGAGGCAGTCCGCGGTACCCAAGAGGCTCCCGACGGGCGGCCACGTGAGCTATGGGGCAGTGATCAATGGATTCTCTTCGCCGACATGGTACGAGAGAGAGACCCGGCCACGATTGCGGTGAACATCTCGGAGAATCACAATTTCTCCGATGGTTTGACCGCCGGCGAGTGGGAGCAGATGCGCGAGGCACTAGGCCCCGACCTGTCGAGCCGGATCGTCAGGGCGGAACTGCTGCCTATCGACTATCTCTCCGTTCGAGTTCCCGGTATGTCACCGGTATACCTGCAGATACAGGAGCTCGTACACGAGATCATCGCGCACGCCTTCTCCAATCAGGTGATCACCCCCGGTGTCACGACCACAGAGGACGTGGTGTGGTGGATGCGCCAGACCCTCAACGACCGCGGCTTGGGCACTTGGTTCCAGCCGTCGGTGGACATCCAGCGCAAGGGTGGCAATCCGGAAGGTCCAGCGCCCGTGATCGAGCGGGGTGACGTGCTGCACTGCGACTTCGGCATCACGGCACTGGGACTAAACACCGACACGCAACACATGGGATACGTGCTGCGAGACGGAGAATCCGCTGTGCCCGAGGGGCTGATGGTAGCCTTGCTCAACGGCAACCGTTTGCAGGACATAGTAATGGAAGTAATGCGACCCGGACTGAGCGGCAACGATGCACTCCGCCTCTCCTTGGAGAAGATGAACGAACAGGGCATATACGGGACCGTATACAGCCATCCTATCGGCGACCACGGACACGGGGCCGGTCCGCTCGTAGGACTCTGGGACAGACAGGACGGCGTTCCGGGCCGAGGTGACGTGCCGATACGAACGAATACCTGGTACTCGATCGAGCTGCAGGCAGCGACCACGGTTCCCGAGTGGGACGGTCAGTTGGTTCGCATGATGCTGGAGGAAGACGCCGAAGTGACAACGGAAGGTACTATGCGCTGGATTCTACGTCGCCAAACTGCGTTCCACCTGGTTCGTTGACGGATGACCTCCATAGAGGAACTCACGACGCCGGCGCTGCTGCTGGATCTCGACAAACTGGAGAGCAACCTGGAAGCAATGGCGGCGCGGGCCAAGGCTCTCGGGGTCGGCCTGCGCCCCCACATCAAGACGCACAAGTGCATCGAGATCGGAAAGCTGCAGCAGAGCATGGGCGCCACCGGCATTACGGTCTCTACCCTCCAAGAAGCGCATGCGTTTGCCGATCATGGATTTGACGACATCACGTGGGCATTCCCCGTCATTCTGAACCGGCTCAACGAAGCGGCGGAACTAGCCGCGAAAACGACGCTACGGATCGTGATCGACTCACCCGATGCCTTGGAACAACTCGAGAGAGTGGCGTACCCGTTTCACGTATGGATCAAGATCGATTGCGGATACCACCGAGCCGGCATCGATCCGCGAAGCGAAGCGGCACTAGACCTCGCTCGAGAGTTGCACGAGTCCTCCACGCTAATCTTCGATGGGATTCTGACCCATTCCGGCCATTCGTACCATGCTCGCGGAGAGGACATGATTCGACGCGTCGCCGAGGAGGAGCGCCGCGTCATGGTCGAGTTCTCTGAGCGGGCGCGCACCGAACGACACGTTGAGGTTCCCCAGGTCAGTGTTGGTTCAACACCGGCGATGAGTTTCGTCGAACGTCTCGACGGAGTGACCGAGATCCGCCCCGGCAATTACGCGTTGTACGATTACTCCCAAACTATCATCGGATCGTGTACGGTCGACGACTGTGCAGTGACCGTGTTGGCCAGCGTGGTGTCCTCACAACCAGAAGCCACCCACTCGGTGGTCGATGCCGGAGCCCTCGCGCTCTCCAAGGACACCGGACCCGATGACGCGCCACGACAAACGATGGGCGAGGTATTCGACGACTACGGTTCCGGCTCTCTGTATCACGATTCGCGTGTCGTCTTCGTGAGTCAGGAACACGGCACCATGAGCGGCAAGTTACCCGTTGGGTCCAGGGTACGAATCTTACCCAATCACTCCTGTCTTACAGTGGCACAATTCGACGAATTCCAAGTTGTCCGAGGGGACGAGGTGGTCGACAAATGGAAGATTTGGCGGGCACGGTGAGGTAGCCTCTCCGTCTAGCCCCTGAGCCTGTCGACGATACGGTCCAACAGACCTGGGGGGAATGTCCCGTTGGCTTCGAAGGTGCTCCTGCAGTACGTGATTGCGTCAGCAACTTCCGCCTGATTGCGCGGTATGCGTGCAGCCTCTTCCATTCCATGGCCTCGCGTCGATGTGCTTCCCTCCAACAGGCGGTCGAGGTCTTCGGTTTGTCGCCCGAGGATCATCGACAGTGCAGCCCCCGCCAGGAGAAGATGAGGCAGCGCCGAGCCGTCGGGCAGTCGGAACTCGATCGTAGGAGATCCAACCACTCGGCCATCCTTGTCCGTCGTGACTATCGGAAGTCGCACGAGAGCCAGCCGGTCGAATTCTCCCCACACTATCGCATTAGGCGCCTCCTTCCCCTGAACCAACCGGGCAAACGAGTCCTCTACTCTGTTACCGAACGCCATCAGAGCGCCACCCATTTGCACCAGACCACCTATGAGCCAGCGCGCCGATTCGGTGAGCCCTCCATCGGTATCTTTGATCTCGAGAGCTTTGCCTCCCTTCATTGGCGCGAAGTGGAAATGCAGACCATTGCCAGCGTGTCCCTGAAGCATCATGGGATCGGTGCTGCAGCGCATACCGCGCTGGTGCGCCAGGTTTCGTAACACCCACTGCGTGAGGAGTATTCCATCGGCCGCGTCTGGAAGCGGACTCAGCGAAAGCTCTATCTCGTGCTGTTCCCAGATGACCTCGTCGACCGCCTTGGCCTCGATGTACCCCACTTCACTGTGACCGTATTTGACGGCTACGCCGATGTCGGCCAGCAAGGCCAGAGCCTTGCGGCGCAGGCCTTGTCCAAATACGAAAGGCGCTGTGGCATGGTAGCCTCGGTCGTCCGCACCGTATATGTCGGTTTCGTCACGCCGCTTGCCCAAGAAATACTCGACTTCCCCCAAGGCGAAGAGCTCGACCCCCGTCTTCTCCTCGAGCAGGCTACATGCCTTTCGCAGAATCGTATCGGGAGATTGCTGCAGCGGCGTGCCGTCACGTCCAGTATGCCCGCACATTAGCACCAGGGTCGGCATTTCAGAAAACGGATCCAAGAACGCGCTCTCCACCCGCGGCCGCAATACAATGTCCGAGGCGTGTGGCTTGATACCCGACCACGGGAAGACGCTCGACCCGTCGGCCCGCTCACCACCCTGGATGATGTCCGTCAGGTGCGCCACACTGCGTGGAACGAAGTCGAGGGTCTTGAGCCAACCGTCTCCTCCCACGTGCATGAGACTGAGAACTCGGACTCCCCTGCTCGCGAACAGGCTGACCAGATCGTCCACAATCCACTCGGAGCGAGGTTTACCCAGCTCATTTTCGAGCCCCACCACAACAGGCGGACTGGACTTGGAACGCAGCGGCACACTCATCGCCAAACCTTCTCCAGGAACTCCTGCACCTCGGGCACCCCACCCTGCAACACCAAGTACCCATCGTGCGGCTCCCGCTCAGTTGTCTCGCCGGCTATCACGGTCCTCATCAATGCACGGACTGCTTCGGGATCGTCGGGGTGGACACCGAGGGCCCAACCCAACTTTACGTAGGCCACCTCTGGCAGCATGTTCGCCAGCGGAATCACGCCCAACTCGAGTATCTCCCTACCGGTTTCGTACACGTGCATCTGCACGAACCCCCACAGAGTCTGCAAGGTCATGTAGACCTGCACACCTGCGTCACGGGCGCGCTCCAACGCCGGGTACGTCTTACGATTGACGTGGCCCAGCCCAGTACCCGCGATGATGATCCCCTTGTATCCCCGGTCGACGAGAGCTTCGATCACGTCCGCATTCATCCCGGGATAGTAGTACGTCAACGTCACCCTTTCCTCGAAGTACGGCTGCAACGTGACGCTCCGATCGGATCTCCGGCGAGCCCAGTCGTCTTTGAGCGGAGTGATCTTGCCCTGCTCGACCGTAGCCAGGGGTATGTCACCCAATGTCCTGAACGTACTGCGATACGAGCTGTGCATCTTGCGCACCCTGGTCCCGCGATGCAGCAGGTTGTATCGATCCGACGTCGGGCCGAACATGCAGACCATCACTTCTGCTATCGGCCCGTGTGCCGCAGCCCAAGTAGCGTTGATGAGGTTCTGGGCAGCATCCGAGGACGGCCGGTCGGACGACCGCTGGCTTCCCACCATGACGATCGGGACCGGCGGTTGCTGTACCATGAAGCTCAGGGCAGCAGCGGTGTGGTGCATCGTATCTGTCCCATGCCCTATGACGACTCCGTCGTAGCCGGCCTGAACTGCCTCGCCCACCTTCTCAGCCAACACGAGGTACTGTTCCGGCCCCATGTTCTCAGAGAAGACACCGAAGAGTTTCTCCGTCTCGAGATTGCAGATGTCTGCTAGTTCCGGGACCGACCCGTAGAGTTCTCCCGGGCTGAACGCAGGGATCACCGCGCCAGTCCGATAGTCCAACCGTGAGGCAATGGTACCACCGGTGCCGAGCAACTTGACACGCGGATGAGCAGGATCTGTAGGGAATTCCTTTTCTGGAATCTTGTAGTGCGCTTCTCTGTATCCGGTCTTCTCGATCGACACCACGGTGTCGTGACGCAAACCCACGTTGTAACCGCTGCCCAACTTCAAAACCAAGTGATCGGCGTCGCTAGTCTCGGAACGGGGCAAGATCAGTCCCTTGAAATCTCCCCTCGTTGTCACGGCTTTCACTTCACACCAGACCGTCACATCCCAGCGCTTCATCACGGTCAGGACTGGATCGCGGTATCCCTTGAATCGTTCCTTGTCGTCGTTACTCACGTTACGCGCTCTCGCATCATCACCCTATCGTCTCTCTCAATCTTTGCTCCACTACCTTGGGATCGAGCCGCCCCAGAAAACGCGGCATGATCTCTCCCATGCTCCACCGCATCAGCGTGTCAGCTGACCTCCCGACCATTCCTGAGGCGGCCAACGTCACGGCCTCCAGAGCTTCTTCGAATTCGGCCTCGTCTTCCCGTCTCCGCCGGTACTGTTCCAACAAAGAGCCGGGCGGTACATCCGGCCGCCTCACTATCGCGTCGATGATCCGGTCGGTGGCCTCCGGCCGAACATCGCCTGCCTCCAGCGCACGAACCAACGGCTCCAGCCGGTCAGATTCGGGCACTCTGTCAGTCACACCGCGTCGGAGATGGAATGGAAGCCGTTTTGCCAAGGCGCGTGCCAGACGGCGTGCGACCTCACCTTTGGGTGGCGCGAGGGCATCGAACAGGTCCGCCCATGGTGCGTCCGCCAGTCGCAGCGCATCGTGATGGCTCAAGTCCAGCGCCACATACCGGGCTTCCCTCACCCACGGCGTCTCGCCCAACTGCGACCGCACTTCGGTGACGAGGGTGTCGGAGATGGGAAGAGGAGGCGTGTCAGTATCGGGATACATCCGATCTGGACCTGGAAGGATTCGCTCGAAACCGTTGGTGCCGTCCGCGAACGCCTGGCGGGTCTCTGCGGGGACTCCCTTCAGAGCATCCTGAGCCCGAATCAGCACCTCGCGAGCGGCTGTTTCCATGTCGGCTTCGCGACCCCACACTACGACCATCGCATCTTCCTGTGCGGCGCCAAGCTGTTTGCTCAGGTTACGCCACTGGCGTGGGTCGAGGCCGTAGTCGCCCAGGTCGGAGTGGATCACGAACGGCCGGTGCTCGGGACAGGCGATGACGCGGACGCGGTCCGCCAGCTCCCGGGCAAAGGTCACACCGGGCTGCGTACGCCGGGTCAGCAGTCCTCCGAACCCAGGAATGCGCACGGCACACACGATCTCACCACGGGCCAGTGCGTCTTGGATCGGCGCGAAGTCACAGCCTCCCAGGGCCGACCCGGCGTTCACCACCAAACGGGATGTCTCCCAGGGACGACCATTGTCCGGCAGGGTCAGCATGTCATGCGTCACACCTCGGTGCTCGAGTTCATGCGTGATCCGCAACAGATTTAGCTGGCGAAACGCCTCGTTGTGCACGAGGGCCGGTAGACCCCGGTGATTGTCAACACCCTTGATTTCTACCCTACGGCCCCCGGCAACTGAGACGTTGACGTCCTGGCGGGCCGCACCGGGCCCTCGACATACCTTGCCCGTGGCTCGGGCCACCCGAGCCAGAAGGCGACCCGCTGCCTGAAGCTCCAACGGTGTACGGAGATCCGGCTCGGTCACCGCCTCGGTGAGCGGCGTACCCAAACGGTCCGTGCGAAACGTGACGCGGTGCCCGACATCGGCGATCTCCCGGCAGGAGTCTTCCTCCAGCGAGAGCTGCCGGATTCGCAGCTCGCGATCGACCCGCAGCTCCGGTACCTGAAACGGGATGGACCCGGCCAACCCCACCATTGCCGTGCGCTGGAAGCCGGTTGGGATCGACCCGTCCAGATACTGCTTTCGCATGACGTGGAGTTCTGAAACCAGATTCAGATTGAGGAGAGAGGCCATCTCCACGGCCATCCGGACGGCCTCCTCATCGACCTCGAACGGCGGTGTGTCGTCCATCTCGTAGGTGCACACGGTCCCCCTGTCCAGCTGGTAGACGATCTCCTTTCGAGTCTTGAACTCCATCAGGGCTGTGCCATCGTACTCGCCCAGCTCGCTCAGCGTAGGTCGCATGTGACGCAGCACTTCCGCATCGCAGTAGTCGACCCGTCGACCCGAGGGACAGCGACAGAACAGCTTCGAAGCAGTTCGGAGTTGTTGATGCACCTCGAGCCCGGCCATGAATCCCAAGGCGTCGTAGTCCGCGTCGGTCAACTGCCCGTATTCGCGCTGTGGGAAGTCGAGTGGCGCGTCAGTCCTGGGATTCAGGTCACCTGGCGGACGTGGTCCAGCTTGATTCTCGTTGGTTTCGTTCTGCATATGGTACGGGTTTCGTTTCGAGCTGCCGGTCTGACGTCAATCGCGCCGCCGACGCTGGAAACAAGATATCCTGGGAGGGGCCGGATGCCATCTCACATGCCAGAGCACCCCGGAGATCACCTGGCCTCACGTACCCCACCGGCGGATCGCTCGGCTGTTGCGACGGCCCTGTTTTCGCTCCATTCTACTCCCTACTCGCCATACCCAATCGGGAGTTCGAGATGCTACGATCGACCGTGTGCCTCACCGTGCTTGCATTCGTGGCACTCCCCCTAACCGCTCAGGAGACTGCCCCAGGAACCGTGAACGAGCCCAGCAGCGGTGTTCCTTTCGCCACGCAGCTGACGGCTCCGGGAGGGACTGGGGTTCACCAGCTCATGGGCACCGCGATCAGAGTCAAGACGTTTCTCAAGGTCAAGGTCTACGCATTTGGTCTGTACGTGGACCCTGAAGCGGCCCGGGCTACGCTCAGCGATTTCAGGGACAAGTCCGCGTCCACACTCGAGCGCGACAAAGAGTTCTTCCAGCGGATCCTGGACATGGATTTTGCGATGACTCTGAGGCTCGTCATGACACGAGACGTCGGTGGAGAGGACATGGCGGACGCGTTTGATGGGGCGTTGCGGCCGCGTGTTCAGCGGGCTGCAGAGGAGATGAACATGCCGGGAGGAGAGTCAGCGCTGGAGCAGTTTCGCGGCTATTTCAGCCTCGACGAGATGACGAAGGAAGCCGAGATCGTGTTCTCTTGCGGGCCGGACGGACGTTTGGAGACCTTGGTGAAAGGTGAATCCCAACCCGGAATCGAGTCTGCGGCGCTGTGTTGGGCTCTGTTCGACGTCTATATCGGAGAGAAACCGATCTCGGGAGACGGCAAGAAGAAGGTGATAGCCGGATTCCCGCAACTACTGGCAGGCGCCTGGCCGACGGAGAGAATATGAGAGTTCCGATTAGCGGGCTCGTCGCGCTCGTAGCGGGGGCGGCCGCAATTGGATGTGGCGAGTTGATCGAAGGACCGATCGAACAGCTTCCACGCGACCTGAGTCTGGCAGAAGGGAAGCTGATTGAGTCGGACAACAGATTCGCATTCAACTTGTTTCGGGAGATCAATGGGCTCGAACCCGAGACCAACGTCTTCATATCACCTCTCAGCGCGGCCATGGCTCTCGGCATGGCATACAACGGGTCGGCCGGCTCCACCCGGGAGGCGATGCAGCAGACGCTGGAACTCCAGGAGATGGCGCCGGACGAGGTCAACGAATCCTACCGCAGCCTCATCGATCTACTCGGCAATTTGGATCCGCGAGTCGAGTTCTTGCTGGCCAACTCGATCTGGTATCGCAACACGATGACGTTCGAGCCGCAATTCATCGATCTCAACCGGGAGTTCTTCGATGCCGAGGTGAGCGCTCTCGACTTCGACAGCCCATCGGCTTCCCAGACGATCAACGGCTGGGTGAATGACAACACGAATGGGAAGATCACGGAGATCGTGCCCGCCCCCATTCCCGCAGAAATGATCATGTACTTGATCAACGCCATCTACTTCAAGGGAGACTGGCGATATCAGTTCGACGAGAGCCTCACTCGGGATGCGCCCTTCGAGCTGGTGGACGGATCGGAGACCACGGTGGACATGATGTCTTACCGAGAGAAGTCCCCGCTCCGAGTGTACACCGACTCGGATGTCCAAGTCGTTGACTTGCCCTACGGGGGCTGGGCATACAGCATGACGATCATTCTTCCGGCGACGGCCCAGGGAATTGGGGACGTGGTGGAGGGCCTTACTCAGGAACAATGGAATGGTTGGATCGCAGCGCTGGACTCAGCGTCTCTTGTCGTGTCGATGCCCAGGTTCCAACTGGAATACGAGCTGGAACTGAACAACGTGCTCACGGCGCTCGGCATGGGAGTGGCCTTCTCACCGGATTCGGCTGACTTCACGCTCCTCTATAACGGCCCAGCCGGCCGTGCCTACATAAGTACAGTCACGCACAAGACTTTCGTGGACGTAAACGAAGAAGGTACCGAGGCGGCCGCCGCCACTTCAGTTGGAGTGGGAGCGACCAGCGCCGGGCCGATGCCGATCGTGATCGATCGGCCATTCGTGTTGGCTATCCGCGAAAGGCACTCGGGAACAGTGTTGTTCTTGGGACGGGTCATGGACCCGAACTGACTCACCGTTCGTAGACGACTGTGCCCTCAACCATGGTCAAATCAACCTCGACATTCTCGATCTGGATTGGATCGACTGCGAATATGTCGTCGGATAGGACGACGAGGTCCGCATACTTGCCGGACTCGAGCGTACCGAGCTTGTCCTCCAGATAACAGGCGTGGGCGTTGCCACTCGTGTAGGCCGTCACCGCCTGTGCGACACTGATTCTCTGGGCTGGTACCCATCCATCGGGGTTGGCGCCGTCGATGGTTCGCCGGGTGACGGCAGCATAGATACCCAGCAAGGGATCGAGAGGCGCAACCGTCCAGTCACTGCCGAATGCCAGAGGAGCTTGGCTGTCCAGCAAGTCCCGAAAGGCGTAGGTCAACCTGAGCCGTTCGGGGCCGATACGCTTAACAGCCCAGCGTCCGTCATCGATGGCATGGTACGGCTGCATGGATGGGATGACGGACTCAGACCCGAACCGGCCAACAGCGGCCGGAGACAGGTGTTGGGCGTGTTCGATGCGAAACCTGCGGTCACGATCTCCGTGATTCTGACGGGCTTCCTCATAGACGTCCAGTAACCAGTCGTTCGCCTGATCTCCAATTGCGTGGACGATCAAGTGCATACCGGCCGCATCGGCCTCGAGTATCCCTGCCCGGAGCTCGGCCGTATCGGTAACCATCAGCCCCGTGGTTTCTGGCTCGTCCTCGTAGGGGTCGTAGAACCAGGCGGTGGTGGATCCGAGCGAACCGTCCACAAAGGCCTTGAGGCCGCCCCAGAACAGGCGGTCATCACCGCGCCCATTCTCTTCCACGTAGTCCACCAACCGATCGCGGGTACCGAGCGGGACCACTGAATAGACCCTGAGCGGCAGCCTCCCATCGTCTCTGGCCCTGCGATATGCCGCGAATCCATCCCACGAACCCATGTCGGTCACCAGCGTCACCCCGCGCTCCAGAGCGTGCCCGGCAGCCGCGTCTAGTGCGCGATCCAGCTCCGCCTCGGTTGGCTCCGGAATCGCTCCGCCCACCAGGCCCTGTGCCGCATCCTTGAGGATCCCGGTCGGCCTCCCATCGGGATACCTCACTATGGTCCCACCCTGAGGATCGGCTGTTTCGGCGTTTACTCCCGCCAAGTCCAGTGCTCGGGTATTGGCCAGGCTCATATGGCCGTCGAGCCGGGTCACGAACACGGGCGTATCCGGGGTCATCGAGTCGATCCAGTCACGGCGCGGCAAATCGCCACCCCAGAGTTCGTGATCCCAAGTCCCTCCGATCACCCATTCCCCTGGGTTCCGGGATGCAAAATCTGAGATTCGGCGCGAAAACTCCGCGGGCGTCGCAGCATCCCGGAGCTGTACGCTGGCCAGCTCAAACCCGCCGGCAATGAAATGCGTGTGGGCGTCCATGAACCCCGGGACTACCCGCCGTCCAGCGAGGTTGATCTGCTCGGTGCCGGAACCCACGTATTCTGCTATCTCCTGGTCGGACCCGACCACCAACACGCGCCCGTTGGCCACCGCCAGGGCAGTCGGCGCCCCGGCTCCTGAGAGGACCGCATTCGGGCCGGTCCAGATCAGACCGCCGGTCAGGACTATATCCGCCACTTCAGAATCCCGGTCCGTCCCGCAGCCGAGGAGCAGTAGGACGCAAGCGACCTCCGTCAATCCGCAAGAAAGGCGAAGCACATGATCCTCCGAATGTCGTTTTGGGAGACTTCATGGCCGTAATATGCGCTAATGAGCCCGGAGCAACAGAACACCCCCGTGACGCGTACCTAGACGACACCATGCGAGCACCATCTAACCTATATCTAGACAGTAAGATGCTAGGATCACCTAGATTCCGGCCAAGCGAGTGATTGCTCACCGCAGTTAACGATAGTGAGCACTCGCGTGACTCGCGTGTGCCACGGCCCCATCTAGACTGGTTCGACCTAAGGGCACTTAAGTGTTTGTAAAATAATAGCTTAAGTCGTCTGGGTACCGCCCAAACCAGGCCCTCACTACATTGTCTGGGGATGAATATGCGGCCTATCTATGGCCACGAAGCCATGATGCACCGGCTGGCAGGCGCAGTAGCCTCCAGCCGGTTCCCACAGGCGGCTCTTTTTGTAGGAGCCCCGGGTGTCGGGAAGCAGCGACTGGCTCTTTGGGTGGCTCAAGGATTGTTATGCCAAGGCGGACCCGGCGAACCGTGCGGTGAGTGCGGGAGCTGCCGGCAGGTGCTGACGTTGCAGCACCCCGACGTCCACTGGTTCGTGCCAATCGAGCGACCTAAGGCCACGGCCGCCGACGCACAGAAACAGGTGGAGCAGGCGGCCGACCTGCTGGCCGAGGCTATCGAGGGACGGCGGGGAGAGCCCCTGTATCCACGCTCTGTGGGCATGGCCAGCCATCCTCTGGCGTCGATCAGGCTATTGCAGCGTGCGGTGGCCATGAAGCCGTTTCAGGGACCCCGAAAGATCGTAATCCTGGGCGACGCGGAGCGGTTGCTCGTGCAAGAGTCGAGTCAAGAGGCTTCAAATGCCTTGCTCAAAGTGCTCGAGGAGCCGCCGGCCGACACGGTTGTGATTCTGACTGCGGCCGAGCCACAAGCCCTGCTGCCGACGATCCGGTCGCGCCTGGTACCACTGCGGATTGGCCGGGTTGGTGACGGCGCCGTCAGGGAGTTTCTCGAGACAGAGCTGGATCAAGCACCTGCGGGCGATGCGCTGGAACGGCGGACTCTGCTGGCCGAGGGAAGCGTAGGAAGGGCGCTCTGGGCCGAGGACGAAGGGGATGAGGGGGATCGGGCCGCCGCGAAACTCATGGCTGCGGTAGCTCGTGGACCAAGCAGTTGGGCTGAGTCTGCCCTGGTGCAGCCTCCCTTTTCGGCGAGGGGCAAGTTCAGCACCACATTGGACGCATTGGCCGTCAAGCTGAGAGACGGCCTGGTAGGACGTTCGCAGGCTGGCGAGACCGTGGACAACTGGGTCGAAGCGCTGCGGCGGGTCGAAGAGACAAGAGCCGAGGCGCGTGGCAACGCGAACCCGCAGCTAGCCTTGGCCGTTTTAGCAAGTGATCTGGAGCGGCTTCTGTGAACCTGTCGCACATCGATTGCCAGGGTAAGGCCCGGATGGTGGACGTAGCCGCAAAGGAGGAAACGGCACGGACTGCCCGAGCTGAAGGCTCAATTCGCATGTCCCCTGAGGCTATGGCCTTGGTAGAGGGAAACTCGGGTCCGAAGGGGGACGTATTGAGCACTGCCGAGCTGGCGGGTCTTATGGGGGCCAAACGCACAGCAGACTTGATTCCGCTGTGCCACCCAATCGGCCTGGACCATGTGGTGGTCGAAGCAACCTTGGACCCCGACCTGGCGGGTGTGAGGGTCGAAGCGAGTGCCAAGGCTGTAGGCAGGACCGGCGTGGAAATGGAGGCTTTGACCGCTGTCACCGTGGCACTGTTAACGGTATACGACATGGTGAAGTCTTCAGGTCATGCTATGGAGATAGGACACATCCGGCTCGTGGAGAAAACGGGCGGAAGCAAAGGGAACTGGAACGCGGCGGTCTGATGACCGTCCGAGAGGACCAACTAAATGCATGAAGTAAGGAAGACATCCGAACAGACGGCGACAGCCATGGAGCAGGGCTGGGGCCGATTACCGGTCACCAAGAGACTCATGATTCGTGGGCTCGGTCTGTTCGTTACGGTGGTGGGCGTCGGGACGCTCGTCGGAATCTTGGCTCCACGTGCGACCGCCTCCAACGACCGTAACACATATACCGGTACAGCCGTGATGTCGGAATTCCGCAGGCTGCAGGCGTCGCTCGACACCACGACGGGAGAACTCGAGCTAGTCAAGCTGAAGCTGGCTCGAGCGGAGGCTTTACTCAGGTACTCGACCCGGTACCGGATACCAGGCGACCTGGCCGCCCTCGTATTCGATGTGGCCGTCCGGGAAGGCCTGGATCCCGAGC
>JBDGZZ010000024.1:0-30086 GCA_039588335.1 Gemmatimonadota bacterium
GGATAGACCGCAGATGGCTCTGCTGTCCGGTCCCACCCGAGCTTTGATCCCCTCCACCTGTTCGCTGATGAAATGCCCGGCCGTCCAGTCTGGTACACATCGACAAACGGAGAACAGAAAGTTGTGCAGGATCTCACGTCCACGAAGGGTGTGCGCAACTTCGGGATGGAACTGCACCCCATAAAGGCCACGCGCTGCGTCTGCGAACGCAGCAATGGGACTGTTGTCACTGGAGCCCGTGACCGTGAATCCGGGCGGGACCGCTGTCACTCGGTCGCCGTGACTCATCCACACTTGGACCCGCTCACCGGGTTTGAAGTCGCCGAACAGCCCCGTGGCATCCATCACTTCCAACTCAGCTCGCCCGTACTCTCTCTCCCCACTGCTCTCTACCGTACCTCCAGCAGCCACAGCTACCAAGTACATACCGTAACACACACCCAGGACCGGCATCTCCAGCTCTGCCAGCCCCGATTCCATCATCGGCGCATCGTCTTCGTAGACCGAGTTGGGACCGCCCGAGAGAATGACTCCCTTTGGGTTAGCTCGAGTGATATCCTCAACAGAGGCAGGTGGCGGCTGTATCTCACAGTAGACATGTGCTTCCCGCACACGCCGAGCAATCAACTGCGTGAATTGCGAACCGTAGTCGACTATCAAGATCCCGTTCTCGAGATTACTCATCGGCTTGCTGCTCCGTGTCTACCTCCACTCGAGCGCTGCGTTCTCCAACGTCGGCTCACCGCGCATCAAGTCATCCACCGTCTCTCTATCTCGGATGATCGCCCAACGGCCAGCAGCGCGCCCCGACTGACTTCTGGTAATTCTCGTTGAAAACCGAGGAAGTCTCCCGTTTCGCATATGGGGCCGACTACATCGTAGGTACGACCGCTGGAATCCGGTGGCTCACTACCCTGCACCACGCAGATCTCGTGTACGGCGCCGTACAGGCTGGGACGTAGAAAATCGTTCATTCCTGCATCCACCACGACGAAGTTGCGTGATCCCGATCGCTTGCGGTGCACGCACCGAGTCAGGACATAACCGGCGTTGCCGACCAAGAATCGCCCCGGCTCGAGCATGACCTCAAGTCCCGTGTCGTCCGCTAAGGGTCGAATCGCAGCTGCAAACTCCTCTGCCTCCAAAGGATGCTCGTTCGTGTATCGAATCCCAATACCCCCACCTACATCCACACTCCTTATGCCTTTGACGCCTGCCGCTCGCAGCTCGTCCACCAGGTCAGCTAGCTTCTGCGCCCCTTCACGAAAGTGCTCTGCATCTGTGATTTGCGATCCTATGTGCATTCCTATACTGCGCACAGACAGGCAATCTTTCGCTTCAGCCAGGCGCGCCAGCTGCACGACTTCGTCCAACGGCACGCCGAACTTCATTCCACGCTCGCCGGTCTGCGTGTAGGGATGAGTCTTTGTTGTGACATCGGGATTCACCCTGATTCCCAGATCGGCAACGGCGCCTAGCTCGGTGGCCACTTCAGTCAGCAGCTTCAACTCGTCGAGCGACTCGACATTGATGAGTCCCACTCCCTCCCGCACTGCCGCGGTCAGTTCCAAGCGGGTCTTGCCCACTCCGCTAAACACGATGTCCCGGGGAGCAAAACCCGCACGCAGGGCTCGAACGAGTTCACCGCCAGACACGATGTCCGCACCCGCACCCAACTCTCGCAGCAATCTCAGAACTGCGAGATTACTGTTGGCCTTGACGGAATAGTGTATTCGATGAGAGAAACCGGAGAGTGCACCGGTGAGTTCGGCGTACCTGCGCCGTATCGCGTCCGCGTGATATACGTAGACCGGTGTTCCAACGGACGTCGCTATGCGCTCGAGCGCGTCAGCCGAGATTTCTAGTACGCTTTCGCCCACACCGCTTCGCTTACAGACTTGTCACCACACCAGACGCAAGTTGTTGGGGCCGGGTCACTCGCAAACTCAGGGTCAGGCAGGGCTCGCACCGTCGCCTTGGTTTGATCTTTGATCTCAATCTCGCACTGTTCTCCACCGCAATAACCGGCATATGCGAAACCGCCAGGACCCTTCATCAACTCGATCAGCTGGTCCTTGGTGACCGAGCGATGCGAGTTCTCGTCACGTCGAGCGACGGCAGCGGCATACAGGCCATTCTGAACATCTTCTAAGGTTGACTTCAAGACCTGCACAATTTCAGACAGATTCGATGGCGATTTCCCACCCGTCCTCCGCGCGACCATGACCTGGGATTGCGCAACATCTCGCGGACCGATCTCGAGGCGCACAGGGATTCCCTTGCCCTCCCACTCGTAGTACTTAGCGCCTGGCTTCAAGCCGTCTCTGTCGTCTAGTTCGACACGTATCCCTGCCTGTCGCAGATCCGCACGCAGCTTGTTCGCGACCTCCAGCACTGTCGCACGCTGTTCGGGTGACTTCCAGATCGGCACGATCACCACTTGTGTGGGGGCCAGACGAGGAGGACAGATCAACCCTTTATCGTCCCCGTGTGTCATTATCAACCCCCCGACCAACCTCGTAGAGACCCCCCAAGACGTACTCCAAACATGCTCCAAGCCGCCGTCAGCCGTTTGAAACGTCACGTCGAAGGCTTTGGCAAAATTCTGACCCAAATGATGTGATGTCCCAGCTTGCAGAGCTCGGTTATCCTGCATCATCGCTTCACAGGAATAGGTGCGGACGGCCCCAGCAAATTTCTCCGATTCGGTCTTGAGACCTGTTATGACTGGCATCGCCATCCACTCCTCCATGAAGCGGCGGTAGATGCCCAGGATTAGCCTCGTCTCCTCTTGCGCCTCATCGCTTGTCGCGTGCGCAGTGTGTCCTTCCTGCCAGAGAAACTCCGTGGTGCGCAGGAAGAGCCTCGTTCTCATCTCCCAGCGCACGATGTTGGCCCACTGGTTCAGCAACATAGGTAAGTCGCGGTAGCTCTGAATCCACTTCGCATAGAGCGAGTAGATGATAGTCTCCGACGTTGGCCGAACCACGAGCGGTTCCTCCAGTTCCTTACCTCCTCCCTTTGTGACGACGGCTGTCTGGGGGGCAAATCCTTCTACGTGTTCCGCCTCTTTGGCCAGAAAGCTCTGAGGAATGAACAGTGGGAAATATGCATTCTGATGCCCGGTCTCCTTGAACATGTCGTCTAAGGCTCGTTGCATCAGCTCCCAGATGCCGTAGCCCCTCGGCCTGATCACCATGCAACCGCGCACTGGCGAGTAGTCTGCCAGCTCCGCGCGCATTATCACGTCGTTGTACCACTGGCTGAAGTCTTCAGCTCTCGGAGTCACACCAAGTTCTTGGCTCATTCCACCCGTCTCTTCATCATCTCGTTTTGTTCTGGTCAGTCGAAGGTCGATCGGATGCCCATCATTCCCATCTGTATTCGTTGACCAGCGCGGCGAAGTTCACCTTCTCCTCCTCACCGGCCTCCAGATCCCTGACCACAGCCAGGTTCTGCGCGCGCTCGTCCGGTCCCACTATCACTGCTCTCTTTGCAGGCCGCGATGCCGCCAGTTTCAACTGTTTTGCTATTGACTGCTGCTTGAGGGCATACTCGACCCTGATACCCCGCTCTCTGAGCTGCCCCGCGAGTCGCAACACGTGTGGAACGTCCTCACCGGTCACCGCCACGAGAAAGGCATCGATTCCGGTCGCCGACGTCGGGCCAAGGCCACGGTCCAGCAACAGCTCACCCAACACGACATCTCCCATGCCGAATCCGGCCGCAGGTAGATCAACTCCGCCGAGCGCCGCCAGCAATCCGTCGTAACGACCTCCTCCACAGATGGCTCGTAACGACTTCCCGGCATCGAACAGTTCGAACACGACTCCCGTGTAATATGCGAGTCCTCTGACTATCCCCAGATCGACGTCGACAAAATCACCCAGCCCCAGCGCGTCCAGAGCGTTTACGCACTCCTCGAGAGGCTCGTACACCTCTTTACCCCGCTCCAACCCCTCCATGGAGGCCAAGACGCCATCCATTCCCTTGACGTCACCCACGGATATGATCCGTTCGGCAGTATCGACCGGAACCCCGGCAGCGGTGGCCAACCTCTCAACTAGAATGTCCCGTGGTTCACGCTCAATCTTGTCGATGTGCTGAAAAGCGATGTCCACCTGATCTTCGCTCAAGCCGTGGGCGTCCACCAACGCTCGGACTACTCTCCGGTCTGACACGCGCGCCCTCACATCACCCGGACCCAAGCCAAGTGCCCGCATTATGTCGAGGGCGGCTGCGATCAGTTCCGCGTCGGCCAGGGGTCCGGCCTCGCCGATAATGTCCATGTTGAGCTGGAAATGTTCGCGCAGCCGACCGCGCTGCGGTCGCTCGTACCGCATCAACTGAGGTAATGAGTACCAGCGGATGGGTTTCTTGAGGGCTGAAGCCCGGGACGCAACCATCCGCGCCAGCGTCGGCGTCATCTCCGGACGGAATGCCACGGCCCGGCCACCACGATCCTCGAATGTGTACAACTGCCCGACGATCTCCTCGCCACTCTTCTTCACATAGAGCTCAAGCGGTTCGAGAGGTGGACCGTCGTACTCCTGAAATCCGTAACGGCCCGCCACGTCTCTCCAGGCCGCAAAGATGTGGTTGCGGAGAGCTGCTTCTTGGGGAAAGAAATCTCTAAATCCGGGCAGCCCTTGCGATTGCATCGCAACAATCTACCCGAGCGGCGCAAAGCCGGGCAAGCGGCTCATCGCGTCACCGACAGTGTGAAAGGAGCCCGTCACCAAAATGGTCTGAGCATCCCGTTGCACCTCAGCCAGGGCCAAGTCAAAATCCGGCTCGATGACCGTGCCCTCCCCGGCCAGCCCGGTCAGCTGCATCAGGTTCGATCTTCGCTCTACCGGCGAGGAAGGTGGTGTCGATATCCAGAGCGAGTCGACCTCCGAACGAATCGTGGGAAGTATCAACGACCAGTCTTTGTCGTTCAGCACACCAATCAAGGCGCTTACCGGCCGGCGCACACCCATGTCTCTCATCCCTCGGACAAGAGACGCCACCGCTTCCGGATTGTGAGCCACATCAAACAACCACCTCCCACGCCGGTCGAATCGACCAGGCAACCACGCCACCGCAAGACCGGCTTCAATTGCGTCGGCTCCCGGCATCCAGTCACCCGGCAGGACCTTGAGAACCGCCTCGGCCACTGCAGCGTTCCGTCGTTGATGACGCCCCTCCATCCCTACCCGGCCGGAGTATTCCACACCGGGTGCGACCTCCGTAACCGAGGCACCCTGTTCTTCAGCTCTTTTCCGCAACACGGCCACCACCGACGGATTCTCGTCTCCGACGACGAAACGTGTCCCCGCCTTCGCAATGCCTGCCTTTTCGAGCGCTATGCTCTCGAGGGAGTCGCCCAAGTAGTCCGTGTGCTCGATGCTCACTGCTGTTACGGCACTGACCAGCGGCTGCAAAACATTCGTGCTGTCGAGGCGTCCTCCCAGGCCCACCTCGACCACTCCGACGTCTGCCCCTCTCGCTGCAAAATCCGCGAACGCTATCGCCGTAGTCGCCTCGAAGAAACTCGCACCGCTGGCCACGATCGTATCAGACAGCAGGTTGGTCCACATGGCAAAGGCTTCGGTCGAGATGGGCCGCCCATCCACCATCATACGTTCCCGCACGTCGACCAGATGTGGGGACGTATAGAGCGCCACACGCCGGCCAGACTGCTCCAGAGCGGACGCAACCATGGCTGCCACGGAGCCCTTACCGTTGGTGCCGCCGATGTGAACGCTGGCGAAGTGGCATTCGGGATTTCCCAACCGCTCGAGCAGAGAGCGAGTCGGACCAAGCGACCATTTTTTTCCACCGGCGGGACGTGAATATAAGAAGTGACAGGCTTCCTGGTAGGAAAGGTTCAGTTAACCGCCTCCGCGGGCTCGATGCCTTGCATCATACGAAGCAGGCGCGCCGTTGTGTCACGCAATTCGGGGCGAGGCACGACTCGGTCGACCATCCCATGTTCCGCCAAGAATTCTGCGGTCTGAAATCCGTCGGGGAGATCCTGGCGAATAGTCTGCTGAATCACCCGGGGTCCCGCAAAGCCTATCAGGGCGCCGGGCTCGGCCAGGTTCACGTCTCCCTGCATGCCGTACGATGCTGTGACACCACCGGTAGTAGGGTTGGTTAGTATCGAGATGTACGGTATGCTTTCGTCTCTCAGCCGCGATATCATCGCCGATGTCTTGGCTAGTTGCATCAGGCTCAAGACGCCCTCCTGCATCCTGGCACCACCAGAGGCCGAGATAATCACCAACGGGGCCCGTTCATCGAGTGACCGTTCAGCGATCCTGGCAATCTTCTCACCGACCACAGACCCCATGGAACCACCCATGAAGGCAAACTCCATGGCGCCGATACTCATGTCCATGCCGGTGAGCTTGGCGTATCCAGTGACGATTGCGTCCTGCGGACCTACCTGTCTCTCGGCTCTATTTATCCTCTCCGTATAGCCCTCGAACTCGAGAGAATCTACCGATCGTAATGCGGAGTTGACCTCGACAAAAGTCTCGGGGTCGCTCAGAATCTCAATGTACCGCCGCGCCCCAACCCGGCGGTGATAACCACACTCCGGACAGACCTGCAGGGCACGGTCGAAGTTCTCGGTAAGGTCCACGTGACCACACCGCTCACACTTGTCCCATGCGTCCGGAGGGATCTCCAACCGCTCTCGCTGGGCCTTACGCCGCCGACGGTCCTTTCTAAACCACGCCATTCACAGTCCCGTTGATCCGATGACCTGCCCGCTCCAAGGAGGTTGAACCGGGACGTAGAATCTCGTAGGCCAAGCCGACCAGCGCCACCCCCTCGAGGCCCATCATATGTTGAGGGCTCTGAGGCCCTCAGATTCCCACGACATCCTCATTGCGAGCCCAACTGCCACACAGCATGTCAGCATGAATGAACCACCATACGAAAAGAACACGAGCGGTATTCCGGTAATCGGCATGAGACCGATGGTCATCCCGATGTTGACGACGATGTGGGTGAGCAGCATGACCGCGACTCCGAACACTACCATGCTCGAAAAGGGGTCACTTGCCTTTCGTGCAATGCGGACGAGAGCCAAGATCAGAGCCGCGAAAAGACCCAGGGTGACGAGCACACCCACGAACCCGAACTCCTCGGCCACAACCGGGTAGACAAAGTCCGTATGCTGTGCCGGAAGGAACGCCAATCGTTTCTGGGTACCCTCGGTGAAGCCTTTTCCAATCAACCCGCCTGATCCGACCGCGATCTTGGACTGTATGACGTGCCAACCCATTGCCCGCGGGTCCACCTCCGCCGGGTTTAGAAATGAGAGAATGCGGTTCTGCTGGTACGGCTGAAGGCGCCCCCACAAGTCCAGCGCCACGATGCCCATGAAGAGATTGGCTGACCATATCGCCAACCCCTCCACCAGGTATGGTCGAACCCAGAAAATGAAAACCGTCAGTAACACCATCCAACCACCCCACGACCAAGTCTCGAAACAGAACAACAGACTCAACCCGGGGGAGACCAGCAGGAGTAGCAAGGACGGTTTCAATCCCGCCCAATACAGCGCGCCGAATAGAATGGCAATGAAGACGATCGCACTGCCGAGATCGGGCTGGAGTGCTACCAGTACGAACGGGACACCGACCACCATGCCTGCCGGCACGGATTCCCATATATCCGACGGGGGATGTCGCCTCCCCCCGAGCATCCTGGCCAGCATCAAGATCGTTGCTATCTTGGCCAGCTCTGCGGGTTGACCCAGGCGCACTCCTGCAATGCTGAGCCACGACTTGGTGCCTGCAGCTGTTCCCGCGCCGACGCCCACGACGAGAGTCAATAGCAGCAGAGCAATTGCGGCTCCGTAAACCGCCGGCGTAAGCCACTCCAGCAGGCGCGGCGAAATCCGGAATGCGACCAGAGCAGATGCGCCACCCAGACCGATCCAAACGAGCTGACGTTTCCAGACGGATGCCACTGAAGTGGGTACGTCCGTCTGACCGGCTGAATAGAGAGCGGCGAACCCGATCAGGATGAGGGTGACAACAGTGGCAAGAAGTGGCCAGTCGAAGTAATGCCGTCTCACAGCTTGAGGACCCTACCTGTTTCTACGGATGGCCGCTGTATCCGGCAGGATCGGTAGCGGTTCCGGAGCAGAATCTGAAGGCAACACCAGTCGAAGCGCCCCTGACGGAGCCTCACCCAGCAGGTGTTTTTGGATTACTCTCGTGACCAACGGTGCAACCGACGATCCGTGCTCAGCATGCTCAATGATGGCGCCGACCACGATCTCGGGATTCTCCACGGGCGCAAAACCGATGAACCAGCCGTGTGGCTCACCTTGTGGATTCTGAGCGGTTCCCGTCTTCCCGGCTATGCGCAACTGGGCCACGCGCGCCCCTATTGCGGTGCCCTCCTCGACCACCAAGAACAGGGCCTCGCGAAGTTCCACCAACTGCTCTTCCGAAAGGCCGAGCGACTTGCGCTCGTCATCGCCCTGGGAGAACAGATGCGGATCGGGGGCGGCCCCATCAACACTCGCGAGTTTGGCGTAGAACTTGACCATGTTGACCACGCTCTGTGCATTCTCACCTTGGCCGATTGCCATGTTGAGCGTTACTCCCCGGGTCCATCCGCGCGGTCCGTAGCGGCGGTCGTAGTACTCGGTGCCATCGGGAAACATCGGAGAGGATTCGTCGGGCAGATCGATACCCGAACGGTCCAGGATCCCCATCTCTGACCCATCGGCGAGGAGATCCGGTAGCGAAAGGTGCATGCCGAGTTGGTAGAAGTACACATCACATGAATACTGGATCGCCTCACGCAGCGAGAGGTCACCATGCCCATCTTCCTGCCAACACCGGAAGTACCTGTTTCCGAACAGCAGTCCTCCCTCGCAGCGGGTCTCCATGTGGCTGTCCATGGTGAGACCTCTTTTCAAGGCCATAGAAGCCACTGCAAGCTTGAAGGGGGAAGCGGGGGCGTAGCGGCCCTCAATTGCTCGGTTGAACAGGGGTTGGCCCTCTGCCTGCGAAAGCTCTCTCCAAGCTTGCGGATCCATACCGCCCACGAACTCGTTGGGGTCGTAGCTGGGTGCCGAGTAGAGAGCCAGGACCGCTCCACTCCTCGGGTCCATCGCCACAACGCCGCCGCTGAACCCCGGAGGAAACACCGAGTCGATATATGTTTGCAGCTCGACGTCGAGGGTCGTATGGAGTGTATCTCCCTGCGTCGGATCTATCAGCCCGGCTTCCTCCCGCACTTCAATCACGGTGCGGCCCAGAGCGGTCACCTCGAAGGTTCTCCTCCCATCCGTGCCACGCAGCTGATCATCATACTGGCGTTCGAGCCCATCCCTGCCCACGATTGAGCCACTTCGCGCACCACGAATCTGTCCGGAGGTAAGTTCCGACTCAGTTATCTCACCTACGTAGCCCAACACGTGGGCTACTATTTCGCCGCGCGGGTACCTCCGCTTGGGCTCGGCCTGGATATGGAGCCTCGGTATGGTCACTCGGCTTTCTTCCAGGGCAGACACCAGGTTGAATGGCGCATCGCGCATAACCACCGCGGGCTCGTGAGGAAACCGACGAAACCGCCGAACGATGGCCTCGATCCTGGCGGAATCCAATCCCGGTACCTGCGTCAAACCGTGCAGGGTCGCTCGCAAGCTGTCGGAATCAGTTGCCAGAATGGCGATCGAATACCCCGGCACGTTGTCAGCCAGCACGACGCCGTTTCGGTCGACGATGAGCCCCCGGGGCGCCGGGAGCGGCACAGGCCGCAGCCTGTTGCCGTCGGACTGCAGCTTGTAGTCGTACCTCCCGATCACTTGGATGCGAAAGAACCCCACCAAGAGCACACCGAATAGGAGCGCGACGACGAGGCGGCCGGCATCTGCCCGGCGGGTGACGTTGTGGGGGTGAAACCAAGTCATGCTTTGATCCGAATATCCAGCCAGCGACGGAAGATCAGAAGTATCACGACACCTGCAAGGGCGGTCGTCAGTGCCTTCAACGGAGACAGATATACAATCTGCCAGAGCAGAGTCGACCCAGTAACGTGCTGGCCAATCAGCACAACAATGACGTCGCGAAGCCAGCTTCCGAGAAAGAAGAACGCGGCATTCACGAAGAGGTTGTCAGCGAAGAATACAGCCTTACCCCATGCTGCAAAGTAACCGATTACAGTGTGCGCGAGCGCTCCAGCTCCGAAGGCTGCGGGCGAGAGCGCGTCTGTCAGCAGTCCCACGAGGAAACCGGCGACCGCCCCCTGCCCTGGCCGGGCCCGAATCGCATACACCAGCAGTGCCAACAGGAGGAAGTCCGGCGCGACACGGGCGCCGAGAGGCGGCCTCAGTGTGAACTGAAGCACCAAGAGGAGCAGGAGCACGGCTCCGAGTCGCCAATGCCCCCGCACGAACTTCACTGCAAGCCGCCCCGGTAAGCAGCGCTCACATCATCTCCCGCTCCAGTAAGGACTATCACATGCCACACTGAAGCGAGGGGTACTGCTGGCTGCACTATGTATGTCCGCGACCATCCCTCGCTCTCCTCACCCACCCGCACCACCGTGCCTATCGGGATCCCCCGTGGAAACACTCCGCCCAGGGGCTTCCCCTCGCCGGAAGTGACTACCCGGGATCCGATGGGAACCTCCTCCCTGTAGGGGATACCCTTCAGCTCCATTAGCCTCGCGTCTGGCCCCTCGCCGCTCACTGGTTCAACGATGCCAAAAACCGCTCTCGATCCCTCTCCACCCGCGACTCTGGCAAACGTCATCGCACTGACCCTGAAGTTGGTATTCGTCCAGACCGCCAACACCGACCAGGACGGATCAGTCTCCGTTACGACTCCGACCAACCCCCCGGGTGCTACCACTGGGGACCTCTCCTCGACCCCCTTGTTGCTACCGGCTGAAATGACGAGTGTCTGGTCCTCCACTACTGAGGGATGCAGCCTCAGTACCTCGGCTGCCACGTGGGACAGCGGCACTCGAGCCGATAGCCCAAGAAGGCTACGCAGTGACTCGTTTTCCTGCTGGAGGTCGAGAGCCTCCAGCGCCTGTACGCGCGCCGAGTCCTCACCGGCGAATTCCGCGGTTTTGTCGAAGTGTACTGATTGCTCTATCAGTATCCGGTACTCTATGGCCAGCAGTGGAGCCAGTACCGTGCTTCGGATCGTGGAGCCTATCGCTTCCTGCACCCCAGTCGGTGCAGCGCGGACACCGATCGAGAGCAAGATGCAGACGGCGAATGCGATGGTGTCGCGACGTGAGGCGAATTGCTCAGGCGCGATCTGCACGAAGACCTACGTGGTGAGCACCGACCGGTACTTGTCGGGATCGTCAAGGATGCGTCCGGTTCCGCGAACGACGCAGGTCAGAGGATCCTCGTCAACACGGATCGGGAGTGAAGTCTCCTGCGAAAGCACCACGTCCAGCCCGCGAATCAGAGAACCGCCACCCGCCATCACGATTCCTCTGTCCACTATGTCGCTTGCGAGTTCCGGCGGGGTGATCTCCAGCGCCCTGCGCACAGCGTCAACGATCTGCTGCACTGGCTCCTGAATCGCCTCTCTGATCTCACTGGAGTGTACACGGACCACCTTGGGGATCCCCGATACCAAATCACGCCCCTTGGCCTCCATCTCCTTGTCGCCATCCATTGGGGCGGCCGATCCGATCTGGATCTTGATGACCTCCGCGGTGGGCTCACCGATCAAGAGGTTGTAATTCTTTCGCATGAACTGGACGATGGCCTGGTCGAGTTCGTCTCCCCCGGTTCGAATAGACGTGTCGCTCACGATGCCCGAGAGAGCGATGACGGCAATCTCAGTGGTACCTCCCCCAACGTCGATGACCATGTTGCCCGTCGGCGTTTCGACCGGAAGCCCCACGCCGATGGCCGCCGCCATGGGCTCGGCCACCATGTAGACCTCCTTGGCCCCGGCGGAGTGGGCACTGTCGCGCACAGCCCGCTTCTCGACCTCGGTGATACCGCTGGGAACGCAGACGATCACCTTGGGCTTCACCTTGAAGACGTGCTTCTGGATTATCGATTCGAGGAAGTAACGGAGCATCTTCTCCGTTACATCGAAGTCTGCAATGACGCCGTCCTTGAGGGGCCTTACGGCGAGGATCCCATCCGGGGTCCGGCCCAACATCCTCTTCGCCTCTAGTCCGATACCCGTAATCTTCGATGTCGCCTTTTCCACGGCGACCACCGAGGGCTCGTTGAGGACTATACCTTCACCCCGCACATACACGAGCGTGTTGGAGGTACCCAGATCAACGGCAATCTCATTAGCGGGCAGCAGACTGCCCAGCGAAATTTTCGGCCAGCGCATTCGTATCGACTAAATGGTGAACGTGTGGTGGGCGCAACTAGGGCGCCCATTCGAATGAGGCGCCCTAACATAACTGATGCCCTAAGTTAAGACAAGATGGCTACTTACCCTGTGCAACCTCAACCAACCAATTGGCTGGCATCCGCCAACTCCAGGTTAAACGCCTCCGCCACCCCAGGATAGACCACCTTGCCCTCGATCACATTGCATCCGAGGAACAGGGACCGATCAGACTTACAAGCATCTCTCCACCCTAACTCCGCAAGGCGGCGGGCGTAGGGGAACGTCGCGTTGGTCAGTGCCAGGGTTGAGGTGCGCGGCACCCCGCCGGGCATGTTGGCAACACCATAGTGCAGAACTCCGTCGATCATGTACACCGGTTCCTCATGGGTCGTTGGCTTGATCGTCTCTATGCAACCACCCTGGTCGACCGACACGTCGACGATAACGGACCCAGCCTTCATCAACTTCAGATCCTTGCGCGTCACCAAGTGTGGGGCCTTGGCGCCCGTTACGAGTACCGCGCCAACCAAAAGGTCGGCTTGGGGCAGTAGCTCCAGAATGTTCAGTCGGTTCGAGTACACCAGATCTACGTTCGCCGGCATGACGTCGGACAGGTAGCGCAACCGCTCGAGAGACAGATCGAACACGGTCACGTGAGCACCTAGTCCTGACGCCATCTTGGCGGCGTTGGTACCCACGACACCACCACCTAGCACCATCACCTCAGCCGGAAGCACACCTGGAACGCCCCCCATCAACAACCCGCGGCCACCAAAGTGCTTCTCCAGGTACTTTGCTCCCTCCTGAACGGCCATTCGTCCAGCCACTTCACTCATCGGCGTTAGCAAGGGAAGCTCACCGGAGGGTAACTCTACTGTCTCGTAAGCAATGGCAATGCACTTGGAGCCCATCACCTCTCTAGTCAGTTCCTCGCTCGCTGCGAAGTGGTAGTACGTAAAGATGACCTGGCCCTCACGCATTCTTGGCCACTCGGATGCAATGGGCTCCTTTACCTTGAGGATCATGTCGGCCTGGGCCCACACTTGCCCGACATCCGCTGCGATGGTCGCGCCTACCGCCTGGAACACCTCGTCCGAAAAACCACTCCCCTCACCCGCACTCTTCTCCACCATCACCGTGTGTCCGTCGCTCACCAGTGTCTCGACGCCGGCCGGTACGACAGCTACTCGGTTTTCATTCGTTTTGATCTCTTTAGGGACTCCAATGATCATTGGACTCAGACTCGTATCAAGTGAGTTAGTCGGATCTACAAATCAGTTCGGACCGAGCCAGACGACCGTTTGTCGGTCGGGGTCCATGAACTCGTGGCCCACTTGTGCTACCTGATCAGGATTCACGCGGTCGATCTCCGCCAGCACCTCGTCAATCGTGCGGTACGGTTCTCCAAACAGAGCCACCGTGGCCAAACGGTACATCCGTGCCGACGGACTCTCCAGCGAAAGCGTGACCTGGCCCTTCAGTTGCTGTTTCGATTCTGCCAGGCGGGCGGGCGGCAACCCTTCTGCCGCAAGCTTGGCGAGTTCTTCGCATATCACCGCCACCGCCTGCTCTGCTGTTGAGGGATGCGTCGCCACATACACACCAGCCACACCGGTCTCCCTGTAGAACGACTGGTATGTATGAACGGAGTAGGCGAGCCCCAGTTCCTCTCTGACACGCTGGAACAGCGTACTCGACATACCTGACCCTAGCACCGTCGTCATGAGTATCAGCGGGTACCGACGCTCGTCCCGGTACGGGAACGTATCGGTCCCCAGAACGATGTGCTCCTGGGCCGTGTCGCGCTCGACCCTGCGCGTCGCCCGGATCGCAGCCGGGACAGACTCCACGGGTGCGGGATCCGGACCCGCTTCAAATGTAAACCAACCACACTTGGCGAGCAGCTTGAGCAGGAGCTCATGATTGAGGTTACCTGCGGCAGCGATCACGACGTGCCTTGGATGGTATGTGCGCCCATGCAACTCCCTGAGATCGTCCGATCCGAGACTGGAGACTGATTCCCTCGTTCCCAATATCGAGAAACCGTAGGGATGGTCCGGCCACATGGTCTTGGCATGCAGCTCAAAGACCAAATCGTCCGGCATGTCATCTACCGAGCTGATTTCCTCGAGCACGACCTTGCGCTCGAGATCGAGATCTCGGTCCCGCAACGCCGGATTTCTGACCAGATCGGTGAGCACGTCGAGTGCGCGTGGAAGGTCTTCGTCCAGAACGCGGGCTTGGTACGAAGTGTGGTCGCGCGACGTGTAGGCGTCTAGCGATCCGCCGCGAACCTCCAACTCTAGCGCTATGTCACGCGCGCTGCGCCTGTCGGTCCCCTTGAAGACCATGTGTTCGAGCAGATGGGAGACTCCCATCTTGGGGCGGGGCTCATGCGCCGATGCAGTGGTAACCCAGATTCCAACGGCCACCGAACGCACCCCGGGCAATAACTCCGAAAGCACCGTAACTCCGTTTTCGGCATCGGTGCGATAGAGCCGATCGTCCAGCCTGACAGTGTGCATCAGGTTCAGGTCTTCTGTTCGGCTTCTTCGGGCTTTTCGAGCAAGGCCTTGCGAGAGAGCCGCATCTTCCCCCTCGAATCGACTTCGAGCAGTTTGACCTTGATCGTATCGCCTTTGTTCACGACGTCCTCAGTGCGACGGGTGCGTTCGTGGGCCAATTCGGAGATGTGAAGCAGGCCCTCAACGCCCGGGATGATCTCCACGAATGCGCCGAACTGAGTAGTACTCTTGACCACGCCTTCGTAGATCTTACCCACTTCGGGCTCCTGAACGATTGCCTCGACCATCTCTCGTGCCTGTTCTCCAGCTTTCCCATCGGTCGACGATATGGTCACCATGCCCGAGTCGTCCACATTGATCTCCGCCCCTGTCTGCTCTTGAATGCCACGTATGACCTTGCCCTTCGGACCGATGATGTCGCCGATCCGGTCGGGCTTGACCTGTACGGTGATTATGCGCGGCGCATACTTTGACAGGGTCGTCCGTGGATCAGCCAGTGTCTGACCCATGACATCGAGAATGTGGATCCGGGCGCTCTTGGCTTTTGCCAAAGCGTCCCGAATGACGTCTAGCGTCAACCCGTCGATCTTTATGTCCATCTGGATCGAGGTGACTCCATCCCGCGTCCCGGCAACCTTGAAGTCCATGTCTCCGAGATAATCCTCGGTGCCGAGGATGTCGGTCAGCACAGCGACACGATCACCCTCTTTGATGAGGCCCATGGCGACTCCTGCGCAGGCAGACTTCATCGGGACGCCTGCGTCCATGAGCGCCAAAGACCCACCGCAAACAGTCGCCATGGACGACGAACCGTTGGACTCGAGAATGTCTGACACCACCCGAATCGTGTACGGGAACTCGTCGTACGGCGGCAGCAGCGCCTGAAGCGCCCGCTCTGCCAAACTGCCGTGTCCGATCTCCCTGCGGGACACGCCCCGGATCGGCCGCACCTCTCCCACCGAGAACGAGGGAAAGTTGTAGTGCAGCATGAAGCTCTTTGTCGTCTCCTGCGGTACGTCGATGTTGTCGATGCGCTGTTCGTCCGACACGGTGCCCAACGTCGTGCTGACCAACGCCTGCGTCTGACCACGGGTAAACAAGGCGGTGCCGTGCGCACGTGGTAGCAGCCCGACCTCACAACTGATCGGCCTCACCGTATCGAGGTCACGACCGTCGACCCGCTCACCATGATCCAGCACCTGGCTTCTCATCGTCTTGTATTCGATGTCGTCGAGCACGGTCTTCACATCGCCGATATTGTCGGCGTGCGTCTCCGCCAGCTGGTCTACAACATTGGACCGTACAGCCGCGAGTGCCTGAACTCGCTCGGACTTCTCGGGCAGATTGAGCGCCTCCTTAATGCGCTCTTCCGCCACCTCCCTCACAACACTGACGACATCCTCCGGCAGTTCCGGCGACGACCACTCTAGCTTGGGGGCCCCGGACTCACCGACTACCTCCAACTCCATTTCGATCAGCTCGGCGATGCCCTTCTGCGCGCACATCAACCCATCAGCTATCTCCTCCTCGGTCAGCTCCAGAGCCCCGCCCTCAACCATCGTTATGGAATCCGTCGTCCCGGCCACCACCATGTCGATGTCACTGTTCTCCAGCTGCGCGAACGTCGGGTTCAGATGCCATTCGCCATTCACCCGCCCCACCCTCACACCTGCCACCGGACCGCCCCACGGGACCTTGGAGAGGGCAAGGGCAAGCGATGCGGCGGTCAGTCCTAGCACGTCGGCATCGTTCTCTTGATCTGCCGACAGAACGTAGACAAAGACCTGTACTTCGTTCCTGAAGCCCTTGGGAAAGAGTGGTCGAATCGATCGATCGATCAAACGACAAGCCAGGATTTCCTCCTCGGCCGGGCGACCCTCGCGCTTGAAGAACCCGCCGGGAATCTTACCGGCTGCGTAACTCTTCTCGCGATACTCGACTGTGAGGGGGAAGAAGGGAAGGTGCGTTTCGTTTTCCGATACCGTCACCGCAGCCAGAACCATCGTCTCGCCATGTTGTACGATGGCACTTCCTGCAGCCTGCTTGGCCAGACGCCCGGTTTCAAGTCGGTAGTCCCGCCCGGCAAACGGCCGCTCTACGTGTTTTACCATGTTGTTCCTTGTTGGAGCACGTCGAAATGAACAAAGGCGCCCGGGGTGCTCATCCAGGACGCCTCATGTCCACGCCCATGCGTTAGTGGCGGAGTCCCAACTGCGCAATGAGCTGACGATAGCCTTCCAGGTCGGTCCGCTTGAGGTAGTCCAGCAGGCGGCGTCTCTTGCTGACCATGGCCAGCAGGCCGCGCCGCCCGTGGTGATCCTTGGCGTGAATGCGGAAATGGCTCGTTAGCACGTTGATGTGCTCGGTGAGGAGCGCCACCTGGACCCGAGTCGATCCCGAATCCTTGGCGTGTTTCTGGTGCTTCTGAACCACGGCTTGCTTGTCAAAACCCATTTGCGCAATGTCCTCCAGGGCGCAGATCTTCAATCAAAGTCTGTAATTTACATTAGCATACTAATTTACCTGGCTCTGAAGTTCGTGTAAACCCTGCTGGCACGCCACTTGGGAGCCCTCCCCTCACCTACCGATGACCCGGAAGAGATCGTTGGTGAGAGCCAGGACCATTATCCCGAGCAGAACAAACAGACCCACCTGGGTCAGTCTGAGCCGCACAGGAAGAGACAACGGCTTGCCCCGAATTCCCTCGATGAAAAGGAACACCAGATGCCCGCCATCCAGGACTGGAATAGGCAGCAAGTTCAGTATTGCCAAGTTGACTGACAGGAAGGCCATGAACAGGATGAGCGGTAGCATTCCGGCTGCAGCTACCTGTCCAGACACCTGACCGATGAAGATCGGCCCACCCAGTTCGCGCGGGGATATTTGACCGACTATCATGCCCTTGAGAGTGAAGAGCACTCTCCTGACGTCCTCCCACGTCAGTCTGGCTCCTTCCACCACAGCTTCGGCGAGGCCGAACTCGACCCGGACCGGATCAAAGGCCTGAGAGCCGATACCTATCTGCCCCACCTGACGGGACTCCCCGGTGACCGGGTCCCTCACCGTCTCCTCAGAAGGCACCAGTACCACCTCGACTACGCTGTCAGCACGGGCGAGGGTCACAGCCAGAGTGTCACCGGCACTCGGCGCGATTGCCTGCACCATCTCGTCCCAGGTCCGAATCGTGTCACCGTCGACACGAACGATGAGGTCTCCCGGCTCGACACCCGCCTCAGCAGCGGGTCTACCTGGCGCAACCAGGCCAACACGTGGCAGGTGCAGCGGGATCAGAGCCTCTTCAAGGTTGAATCTCTCCCTGGCTGAAGTCCCCGGAATGGGAACCGTCAGCGGGCCTCGACCACCGGCGAACTCGAATCTCACCCGGTCCGACGTGACGTCCAAGATCGCCTCCCGGATGTCGTTCCTCGAAGCCATCGTATCTCCGTTGATCCGGACGATCTGCGTGCCAAACGGGAGGCCGGCCAGATCTCGAGCCTCGCTCGGGAGCAATTCCTCATCTACCCGAGCGATTTGCGTGGTCGGGTCCTCCACCTTGCCATACGCGAGAGAGACCCCGACGTACACCAGCCACGCAAATACGGCGTTCATGATCACGCCTGCCGAGATGACGAGGATTCGCGCCGGGAGCGACTTGCTCTCGAACAACCTGTCAGGAGGGAATTCCTCTTCCAGTTTACCGCCCTCTAGATCTCCCATCGCCTCCTGCTCTTCCAGGCTAGCCATCTTTACGTAGCCGCCCAGGGGGATCCACGACACCCGATACTCTGTTTCTCCTCTCTTGAACACGATCGGAGTTGCTGGTCCGAACCCGATTGAGAACCGTGGAACGGCGATCCCAACCGCCTTTGCCGCCAAAAAGTGCCCCAGCTCGTGCACGAAGATCAGCACGCCCAGAACAAACACAAATGCCAAAATCGTTAGCACTGTCCCTCCGTCTCAGCTCGAGCCCAACGGTCCGCCTCGAGAACGGCCGCAATGTCGTCCGCGGGTCCCCGGTCGTGGGCGTTCATCACACCCTCGATCACCGTAGGGATTTTGCCAAACCCAATCCGACCGTCCAAGAAAGCTCTTACCGCAACTTCGTTGGCCGCGTTGAATACCGCTGGTGCAGTGCCTCCCAAACGGCCTGCTGCTTCGCCAAGTGCGAACGTCGGGAAGTCGTCCCGCCTGACGGCCTCGAAAGTCAGCGGACTCGCCACGATCGGATCGAAGCGAGGTGCCGCCTCATCAGATACCCTGTCGGGATACGTTAGCGCGTATAGAATCGGCAACTCCATTGTCGGGAAACCAACCTGTGCCAACACAGAACCGTCCACGAATTCAGTAAAGGCATGCACGATCGACTGCGGGTGCACCACCACGTCGATGGCCTCATACCCCAATCGGAACAGATGGTGCGCTTCGATCACTTCCAACGCCTTGTTGGCCAGTGTAGCGCTGTCAACCGTTATCTTGGGCCCCATCTGCCACGTCGGATGTCTCAAGGCGTCTTCGACCTTGGCCTCGAGCAGCCGTTCTTTGGACCACTCTCGGAAGGGCCCGCCCGACGCGGTCAGAATGAGCCGCCTTAGCTCCACATCGGGCCGGCCGGTCAGGCACTGAAGCACCGCGCTGTGCTCAGAATCGATCGGTACCACTTCGCCGCCGCTCTCCCGCGCCGTCTGGAGGACCAACTCGCCCGCCATCACGAGGGTCTCCTTGTTGGCGAGGGCAACTCGTTTTCGCGCCCGCAGGGCAGCAACCGTTGCTTCCAGCCCGGCGGCCCCCACCACGGCATTCACTACGATGTCCACATCCGGAAGTGTCGCCGCCTCGACTAGGCACTCAGACCCCGAACACCCCTCCAACCCGTTCTTGCCCGGTATCACAAGACCAACGAAATCCGCCCCTACGCTGGCCGCTTGTTCGGCCAGAAGGTCCTCCGACCCGTAGGCAGTGAGGGCTACGACGTGGAAGCGGTCTTTCTGCCGCTGGAGCACTCGGATCGTACTGGTCCCTATCGATCCGGTCGAACCGAGGATGGCCACCCCCGCCGTCATATGGTTCCGTAGAGAATGAGTAGGATGGCGGCCGTAGGGATAGCCCAATACAGAGAGTCGAGACGGTCCAGCACCCCGCCGTGGCCGGGGAAAAACGTACCTGAGTCCTTGGCTCCCACCTCTCGTTTGAACAACGACTCGGCCAAGTCTCCGACCTGCCCGACCGTTGCCACGACGATCCCAAACACAACCAGTTGCCACAGATCAGGGCTGATTCCAAACCGCTCGAGGAAGACTCTGCCAAAGACGGGAGCCACTACTGCACCAGAAAGACTGCCACTTATGAACCCAGCCCAGGTCTTGTTCGGGCTGACGACCGCCGCGAGCTTCGGGCCGCCGATCATCGAGCCGCTCGCCATGGCCATGCTGTCACAGATCCAGACCACGGTCAGCGGTAGGAAAACCAACCAGGTTGCACCCCAGGCAGAGAGGGGAGCCGGCGGGTGACGCAGGAGTATCAGGAAAGCCGGCATCCCGCCGGCATAGATCACTCCGAAGATAGTAATAGCTACTGCCGAGATCGGACCATCGTCCGGTGCCCTGCGCCATACGGCGAACGCCATCACGGCCATTACATAGACTGCACCTCCGAAGACCAGGTAGCGGTATCCCAAGTCCAGCCCGTCTGAAGTAGCGGCGAACACTCCGACCGGCAGTAGGGCGGCCGCGACGTAGCCCAGATCCTCGATTGGCCGCATTCCTTTTCGATCTGCCAATCGATACAACTCAGCCGACCCTAGCGCGGCGAACACGGCCAACAGGCCGGTCAGGGCCCACCCGCCTACATAGACCACGGCGATAGCCGTCGGTATCGCGATTGCGGCTACGACTATTCGTCGAATCAGATTTGATGACATGGATTTCGGCGTCTCCTGCGGGACCCAGATCTGAGACTTGCCGTTAGACCTCCATTATTTCTTCTTCTTTTGCAACTACGAGCGAATTGACGCTTTCTATAGCTTCATCGTGCAGTTTTTGGATGTCGCCCTCAGTGCGGTGCTTGTCGTCGTCAGAGACGTGCTCGACCTTCTTGGCCTCCGCAATTGCCTCCGTCCTGGCATGGCGCACGGCAATCTTACCTTCCTCAGCTAACTTCCGAACGATCTTAACCAGCTCTTTGCGGCGTTCCTCTGTGAGGGGCGGCAACGGGACGCGGATGATATTCCCGTCGTTGGATGGGTTTAAGCCAAGGTCCGCCGTGAGGATGGCTTTCTCAATCGTTCCCAGGAGTGACTTATCCCAGGGTTGTACTGTCAGCAGCTGAGCTTCCGGCGCGGCAACCGAACCCACCTGGTTCAGCGGCACCTGCTGTCCGTAGGCCTCTACCCTGACTGTATCGAGCAGGCTCGTCGTGGCTTTGCCGCTGCGGATCGTGGCGAGTTCGCGCTTCGTGTTGTCGAGCGCCTTCCGCATCTGCTGCTTCGCGTGTTTGGTGACTTCCGTGAGAGTATCCATGGGACATAGTCTGAGTGTTGTCGTTCACGAGCGTATTTTCACTGACCGCGTCCCACGGGCCTATCCCGTCTATCAGCGGCTCAGTGTACTATGGTTCCGACGCGCTCTCCGCCAAGTACCTTCGCGATGGCGCCGGTCTGATTCACGTTCATTACGACAATGGGCAGCTTGTTGTCTTTGCACAAGCCAAAGGCATTCCCATCCATGACTTCCAGCCCCCTGACGATTGCATCATGGAATGTCAACTCAGGGATGAACTTCGCATCGGGCTGTTTCTTGGGATCGGCCTCATACACGCCGTCGACGCTGGTGGCCTTGATGAGGAGATCTGCCTCGATCTCGAGTGCGCGCAGGACAGCGGCGGTGTCGGTCGAGAAATACGGATTGCCCGTCCCACCGGCGAACAAGACGGCCCGGCCCTTCTCTAAGTGACGCTGCGCCCGCCTACGGATATACGGCTCGGCCAGCTCCTCCATGCGGATCGCCGTCATGACTCGAGTCTCTACCTGTTTACGCTCCAGGATGTCCTGCAAGGCCAGGGCATTGATCACCGTTGCCAGCATGCCCATGTAGTCGGCCGAGACGCGATCCATTCCCTCTTGGCTCGCCACCGCTCCCCGCATGATGTTACCGCCGCCTATGACCAAGCCGAGGGCAACGCCCATCGCATGCACAGAACGAATCTCGTCAGTGAGGCGAT
Organism: Gemmatimonadota bacterium; assembly: GCA_039588335.1. Classification (GTDB taxonomy): domain Bacteria; phylum Gemmatimonadota; class Gemmatimonadetes; order Gemmatimonadales; family GWC2-71-9. Next base: position 22,082 of record JBDGZZ010000024.1, read on the forward strand.
CGACGACGCCGAAATCGATTCCGAACCCCCGCTCACCAGCAAGCGCCTCACCCGAGAGTTTGAGTAAGACACGCCGGTACGCGAGCTCGCCCATTATTCCTCCCCGAGTTCGTAACGTGCAATCCGACGGACTACTACGTTCTCCCCGAGTTTACCGGAAACCTCTTTCACCAACTGGCCAACCGTCTTCTTGTCGTCCTTGACGAACGGCTGATCCATCAGCACTCGCTCCTGCAGAAACTTCCTGAGCTTGCCCTCCACCATCTTCTCGCGCACGGCTTCCGGCTTGCCCGACTCCTCGACCTGCTTCTCAAAGATCGAACGCTCGTGCAAGATGAAGTCCTCGGGTACTTCGTCGACAGTCACGGCGATAGGCCGCGATGATGCGACGTGCAGTGCAAGGTCTTTGGCAAGAGCCTTGAAATCATCTGTTCGAGCAACGAAATCGGTTTCGCAATTGAGTTCGACGAGCACTCCAACCCTGCTGTTGAAGTGAACATAGCTTTCGATCACTCCCTGTGCAGCGGAGCGCCCTACCCGCTTCTCGGCCTTGGCAATGCCCTTCTGCCTCAGATAGTCAACGGCCTTGTCGACATCGCCACCGTTCTCGATGAGAGCCTTCTTGCAATCCATCATTCCGGCGCCGGTACGGGCGCGCAGAGCGCTTACTTCCTTAGCAGATACTTGTGTCGCCATCGTAGCCATCCTGCAATATCCTGAGTCAACGTTGTCATCGGTCTATGTGAGAACCGCCGCCACGAGGTCCTTGGGAACTCGGTCGGCGGCGGCACGACTTCTAAGCCCCGAGCGAGCAGGGTTTATCCCTGTCCTTCCTTCCCGGCGTCCGCCGTGGCAGCCTCAGCCTCGGCATCCTTCTTTCGAGACTTGGCAGCGGGCTTTGCGGTGGGCTTCTTGGCCGGCTCTGGATCGGCCGTCTTATCCGTCGCGTCCGCCGGCTCTTCGGCCGCCGCATCAGCTTGAGGCTCCCCTTCCTGGCCCGGCTCGGCCTTCAACCGCGCGGCGATCGCTTCGGGCTTGGGCCGCCGCTTGCGGCGTGGCCGCCTCCTCGTAGATGAATCCTCCGTGTCGGCCTCACCACCATCTGTGCTGTACGTCGTAAACGAGTCGGTATCGATCGATACCTCTCGGGCCGGCACCTGCGTCCGCGCTTCCGCAATCACGTCGACGATCGCCGCTGTAATCAAGGAAACGGCACGAATCGCATCATCGTTTCCGGGAATCGGTACGGTTATCAGGTCGGGATCTGCGTTTGTGTCGACCATCGCCACCACAGGTATTCCCAACTTGTTCGCCTCAGCGATGGCGATTCGCTCTTTCCTCGAGTCCACCACAAAGAGCGCACCCGGCAATCGCCCCATGTTCTTAATGCCTTCGAGGTTGCGGTTCAGCTTCTGACGCTCACGATCGAACCGCAATTGTTCCTTCTTCGTGAAGAACTCGAATGCTCCTTCTTCCTGTCCCTGCTCCAGTTCCTTGAGGCGACGGATCTGCTTCTTGATCGTGTGGAAGTTCGTCAACGTGCCGCCCAGCCACCGTTCAGTCACCCAATATGCTTCGCACCTCGCGGCCTCGGCTTTGACGATCATGTTCAGCTGCCGTTTCGTGCAGACGAACAGGACGTTCTCACCTTTTAGGACGATCTCACGCATCAGATCTTGCGCGGCCCTGAGCTGACTCAGAGTCTTCTGGAGATCGATCAAGTATATGCCGGAGCGCTCGGCGAAGATGAAGCGGCGCATCTTCGGGTTCCACCGGCGAGTCTGGTGGCCGAAGTGCACGCCTGCCTGCAGTAGATCCTGGAGTTCTGGTTGTGGCATCTAGCCTCTATCCTCGGGTTGTTCTTCCACCGCCATCAACTCTCACTCCCATCCGCCTGCAACAGGCGGACACCCAAAGCAAGATCCGGCGGTGTGAATCGTTGTCTGCCTCTGCTCTACCGTTTCGAGAACTGGAATCGCTTGCGCGCACCAGGTTGCCCCGGCTTCTTCCGCTCGACCGCCCTGGGGTCCCGCGTGAGCAATCCGTTGTCGCGCAACTTACGGCGATGCGTTTCGTCGGCTCCCAACAGCGCTCTGGCGATGGCCAGACGCAGTGCACCAGCCTGCCCCGTTTGCCCGCCACCAACCACCCGCGCCTTTACATCGAAGGCACCGAGTGTATCGGTCGCGACAAACGGCTGTTGAATGTGCTGAATCAACGAACGTCGCGGGAAGTAGTCACCCAGGGTCCTGCCGTTGACGTCCCACTTGCCTGATCCCGGCGTTAGATACACCCTCGCGACGCCTGTTTTGCGGCGTCCTATGGCGTGCCAGCGAAGCACTGGTTCTGCTGTTGTCGTCATGCTCTCCCTAACTCATTTCAACTGGCGTAGGGCTCTGCCCTGCGTGCGGGTGCTCAGGTCCGGCGTAGACCTTGAGCTTCTGGCGCAACGTCTGCTTTCCGAGCGTCGATTTCGGAAGCATGCCGAAGACTGCCTTTTGAATGACTCGCTCGGGGTGCTTCTGCAACATGTCCTGAACCCGAGTGAATCGCTCATGTCCCATATACCCGGTATGACGGAAGTACTGCTTCTGCTCCATCTTCCTTCCGGTGAGGAGCACCTTCTCGGCATTGACCACTACGACGTAGTCGCCCCCGTCCATATGCGGGGTGTAGGTCGGCTTGTGCTTGCCGCGGATGAGTTGGGCGACCTTGCTAGCCAGTCGGCCCAACACCATTCCCTCTGCATCCACGAGGTACCAGCTGTGCTCCAACTCTTTTTTCTTTTGCGTATAGGTCTTCATCAATCTCGTTCACCGAGCCCTCAGAGCCCGTCCACTTCAGGTTGCCGCAAAGCTAGACAGCCTCGTAACTTACCCCCCAATAAAACTCGGGTCAACCCTGCAGAGATGCCAGCTCGATTAGCACGGCTCCCTTGTCCACCGCCTGCCCCGGCTCCACTCGGATGTCGCACACCACCCCCCCCGAGCCGGCACGGATCTCATTTTCCATCTTCATGGCTTCCAGCACAACTACGCCCGTACCCTGGTCGATCCTCTGCCCCACTTCGACCTCCACCCTGAGCACCAGACCCGGCATCGGCGCCTTTACCACCCCACCATGATCGTGGGCGTCATCAGCGCCAGTCAAACTTCGCAGCTTGCGGGTTCTTTCGTCCTCCACTGAGACGGGCAGGATGTGCCCGCTCAACAGCACGACCCAGCCTTCGTCCCCACTCACCATGGCGTAGGTTCTGGCACCGCCATTCAGCACCAACTGACGCAGCGGGCTGCGGGGAACAGAGGCGAGATGAGCCGACAGAACGCGACCGTTCAGGCGGACCTCGTCTCCGATCACCTCTACTTCGTGTTCCGTTCCCTCAACAGTGACCCTGTATTTCACGCTGCCTCCAGCATCGCCAGAGTCTCCACATGTGCCGTTTGCGGGAAGAGGTCATATGCGGTCAAGGACATCACCCTGAGCGACTCCATCCGGGTCAGGTCTCGCGCCAGTGTGGCGGGATTGCAGGAGACATATGCCACCCGTCGCCCACGTGACTCGCGAGCCCAGCCGTCGAGATACCTCGTCACCGCCGCTGCCAGCCCTGTCCGGGGTGGGTTGACCACAACTGCGTCAGGTTCGGGCAGCCTGAACAGAGCCTCTTCTACCCGCCCCGCAATCCGTGTCACTTTTTCAGAGCCATGAGCCTCGCCCCACTCCACTGCCGCTCTGTCCCAGTCTACCGTCCAAACCCGGGCTCCCATTCCACTCAACAGCTCAGCGGTGTCGCCCACACCACCATAGAGATCCCAAGTTACCTGCCCCGCGACTTCACCGAGGCCTTCGGTGGCTTCCCTTCGTATCGAACGAGCAAGGGGGGTGTTCGCCTGTTCGAACGCAACTACAGGAAAGGCATCTCTGGTTCCGGCCACAACTCTGGGAGCGCCTTTTTCGGGCTTCCACCAAAACGAGATCGACGGATCGTCGAGCAAGGCAGCCAGTGGTTCAGCGTTCCAGACGACACTGCCACCGGCGGCAACTACGTGCAGCCTACCATCCCTGTCCTCGCTTAACACCAGCGAGTCGAGAGGATCCGGGAGCAGGCTGGATTGCTGCCGGAGCCTCCCCCACAACTCCATTACACGTTCGCTGACGATCAGGCAGTCGTTCAATTGAAACAGCGAGTCCGGCCGGTCCTCCGGTCTAAGTCCAATGCGGCCGTTGCCGACGGCCATGCTGATCTTGGACCTGTAGCGCCAAACAGCAGGTGAAGGAACGATCGGAGGATCTTCTACGTCGCGCTTCCCGATTCGACGCAACGCCTCTCCAACCAGATTGCTTTTCACCTGAAGCTGAGTGGCGGTGGACAGATGTTGCAGCTGACACCCGCCGCAGCGATCACGCACGTAGTGTTCGCAGAGTGGCTCACAGCGACCAGCACCCGGATTCCTCACACTCACTAGTCGTGCTCGAGCGTATCGCTGCTTCCTGAGAAGAACTTCCACCTCGGCCACGTCGCCTGGTGCCGTGCGAGGGACAAACACAGCGACACCATCCTCCAACCGGCCGACTCCATGTCCGCCGGCAGCAATTCCGCTTATCGCTACCGACGTGATCACCGCAATCCGGCACGCCTGGCCGCAGCCAACCATGCGCTCTCCTGCTCCGGGCGCGCATTACCAGACACTGTAACGCTGGCGCTTCTCCTCTCATCTTCGGCGAGGGCCACGGCTACGGCAATCCGCTCCAACTCGGATTCGTCGGTCGGCGTCTGGAGGATGTCTTTCCCTTCTCCTTCCAGGTACTCGATGTCGTAGTCCCCGGCCACGAAGTGTGGTTCTTCGAGCACCCGCCGGTGGAATGGCTGCGACGTCGCGACCCCTACGAGGACCATCTCGTCGAGGGCCCTTCGCATCCGCTGCAAGGCTCGCTCGCGGTTCTCTCCCCACGTGATCAGCTTCCCCAACAGGGAGTCGTAGAATAGACCCACTTCGACACCGGCATCGATGCCACCGTCCCACCTCACGCCCGGGCCTGCAGGAGGTCGGAAGTACTCAACTCTGCCTGTCGCCGGCAGGAAACCAGCGAACGGATCCTCAGCCGTAATCCGACATTCTATTGCGTGGCCCCGAGGGATCAGCGGTTGACCCGGCAACGTGGTTGGTTCTCCGGCGGCGATTCGCAACTGTTCCCTCACCAGGTCGACTCCGTACACCAGTTCGGTGATCGGATGCTCCACTTGCAGGCGTGTGTTCATCTCGAGGAAGTAGAATTGGCCGTCAGGAGCCAGCAGAAACTCTACCGTCCCGGCGCTCAGGTACCCGACCGAACGGGCAGCCTGCACCGCGGCTTCACCCATCGCCAATCGCAGATCCATGTCCACCGCCGGCGACGGTGATTCCTCAATCAACTTCTGGTGCCGCCGCTGCACGGAGCACTCGCGCTCGCCCAAGTGGATCGTGTTGCCGTGCTGATCCGCCAGTACCTGAATCTCAACGTGTCTCGGGCGTCTTATCAGTTTCTCCACGTAGACCGAGCCGTCTCCAAAGGCGGAGAGAGCCTCGGATGCAGCCTGCGGGAACGCCTTTGCCACCTCAAAGGCGGATTCCGCTCGCCGCATTCCCTTCCCACCCCCGCCGGCAGCAGCCTTGAGCAAGACCGGATAGCCAACCTCGTCGGCAGCTGCCGCAGCAGCTTCCCCACTCTCGACCGGTGACTTGGTTCCCGGTATGACCGGAACCCCGGCACTGGCCATGCGGCGCCTGGCCTCCGTCTTGTTTCCCATTGCCTGAATGGCGTTCGCTGGGGGACCAATGAAAGTCAATCCGGCCGCCTCCACCGCTTCTGCAAACTGCGGGCGCTCGGCGAGGAAGCCATATCCCGGGTGAATGGCATCGGCACCTGTGAACGCTGCGGCTGCCAGCAATCGATCGATGTCGAGATAAGACTCAGCGGCAGATGCCGGACCGATTTCAATTGCAGCGTCGGCCGCTCCAACGTGTGGGCTGGTTCTATCAGCCTCCGAGTAGACCGCAACCGCATCGAGGCCCTCTTCGTGACATCCACGAATTATCCGAAGTGCAATCTCTCCCCGGTTGGCGACGAGAACCCTCTTCACTACCGCTCCCGTGGGACTCGGCGCCCAGCCACCCTAGAGTGGGATATTGCCATGCTTCTTCGGCGGGTTCGTGTCGCGTTTCGTGAGCAGCATCTGTAGCGCAGAGATCAAACGAGGGCGGGTCTCGCGCGGGTCGATTACGTCGTCCAGGAATCCACGGGACGCGGCATGGTAGGGATCAGCGAACTTGTCGCGGTACTCTGATACCAGCTGGTCGAGTTTCTCGTCCGGGTCATCTGCCTGGGCAATGTCACGCTTGAACAGGATCTCGGCTGCACCCTTGGGACCCATCACGGCAATTTCCGCCGTTGGCCAACCCACATTGAAGTCCCCTCGGACATGCTTGGAGTTCATCACGTCATAGGCACCGCCGTAGGCCTTGCGCGTGATCACGGTGATCTTGGGCACGGTGGCCTCGGAATAGGCGTACAACAACTTCGCCCCATGTTTGATGATGCCACCGTGTTCCTGCTCGATTCCCGGCAGGAACCCCGGTACGTCTTCGAAGGTGACGAGTGGAATGTTGAACGCGTCACAGAATCTGATGAAACGCGCGCCTTTGAGCGACGCCTTGATATCGAGCACTCCGGCGAGCACCGCTGGTTGGTTGGCTATCAGGCCAACGGAATGGCCACCCAGCCGAGCAAAGCCGACAATGATGTTGGGTGCATAGTCGCGATGAACTTCCAGTAACTCTCCAGCATCAACGACCCGCTGAATTACCTCGTGCATGTCGTAGGGCTTGTTGGGATTGTCCGGAACGATCGTCAACAGCTCCTCATCCCTGCGATCGGCCGGATCGTCGGTTTCGCGGAACGGGGGGTTGTCCAGGTTGTTGCCCGGAACGTAGCTCAATAGCCGGCGTATCTCGTTGAAGCACTCGGCCTCAGAATCGTGGGCGAATTGGGCCACACCCGAAACGCACGCATGGACATCGGCCCCACCCAGCTCCTCAGTGGTCACGTCCTCATGTGTTACGGTCTTAACCACATTGGGCCCGGTGACGAACATGTACGAGATACCCCTGACCATGAACACAAAATCGGTGATGGCGGGGCTGTAGACCGCGCCTCCCGCGCAGGGGCCCAGGACGGCACTTATCTGCGGCACGACACCCGAAGACAGTGTGTTGCGCAGGAATATGTCGGCGTATCCACCAAGCGAGACGACGCCCTCCTGAATGCGGGCCCCGCCCGAGTCGTTCAGGCCTATTACCGGGGCGCCATTTCGTACTGCGAGGTCCATGACCTTGCAGATCTTCTCGGCATGCGCTTCGGCAAGGGAGCCACCGAACACGGTGAAATCCTGGGAAAACACATATACGGGCCGTCCTTCGATTCGACCGTATCCGGTTACCACTCCGTCTCCGAGGGGCTTGTTCTCGGCCAGCCCGAAATCGGACGAGCGGTGAGTCACGAATCTGTCGAGCTCAACAAAAGACCCGGGATCGAGCAGTAGATCCAGTCGCTCCCGGGCGGTCAACTTCCCCTTCTTATGCTGCTGCTCGATCCGGTCGGTGCCACCACCCAGCTCGGCTTGCGAGCGAAGGCGGTGGAATGTCTCGAGTTTCTTCTGGATGGTCACGGGCCCAAGTCGGTTAGATGGGAGGCCGCGGGACAGAACGGAAGTCTACGGCCTCACTCGGTGGAAGCTTCGGTCGGTTTCTCGGTGTCGGTCTCCTCAGCTGCTTCCGACTCAGGGGTCTCCACCGCCTCAGTCTCGCTCGGAGTCTCGGTCACCACTGCTTCAATGGCGTCAGCCTCACCTGTCGCTGCGACAAACTCATCCTCGGCCACGCCCTCTTCTGTCTGCTCAGTGGTCTCCAGCAGGTCCTGCGTGACTGGCGGCGCCTCTTCCTCAGGTGGCATTTCGCCCAGCTCCGTCACG
>JBDGZZ010000025.1:0-42013 GCA_039588335.1 Gemmatimonadota bacterium
CAAGATCTTGCTCATCGGTTCGGGGCCGATAGTCATAGGCCAGGCTGCGGAGTTCGACTATTCCGGTACGCAGGCGGTCAAAGCCCTGAAAGAAGAGGGCTACCAGGTCATTTTGGTGAACTCCAACCCGGCCACCATAATGACCGATCCGGAACTGGCTGATCGGACATACATCGAACCGGTGACGCCCGAGTGGGTGGCTATGGTCATCGAGAGAGAGCGTCCCGATGCGCTGTTGCCCACCATGGGGGGACAGACCGGATTGAACGTGGCGATGGCGCTGGCCGAAGACGGCACGCTCAAGAAGTACGGGGTGGAGCTAATCGGTGCGGATCAACGTGCTATTGAGCTCGCCGAGGATCGCCATGAGTTCGCTATGGCGATGCAGCGGATTGGCTTGGCAGTTCCCAAAGGGAGAACGGTCGGTACGCTCCAGGAAGGATTCCAGGTCGTTGATGAGGTGGGTTACCCAGCCATCATCCGGCCGTCTTTCACGCTGGGCGGAACCGGTGGCGGGGTCGCCTACAACCGTGAAGAGTACGAAGCTCAACTACGCCGCGGGTTGGACCTATCACCGGTCCACAAGGCGCTGGTCGAACGATCGGTAATCGGATGGAAGGAGTTCGAACTCGAGGTCATGCGAGACGGCCGTGACAACGTCGTGATCGTCTGCTCGATCGAGAACTTCGACCCCATGGGTGTACACACGGGCGACTCCATCACCGTGGCACCTGCCATGACGCTAACCGATCGAGAATATCAAGTGATGCGGGACGCGGCGATCGCGATCATTCGTGAGATTGGGGTGGCGGCCGGTGGCTGCAACATCCAGTTCGCGGTCAATCCGAATGACGGTGAGATGCTGGTGATCGAAATGAATCCGCGAGTATCTCGGTCATCGGCGTTGGCGTCCAAGGCAACCGGTTTCCCGATAGCACGCATCGGTACCAAGATCGCCGTTGGCTACACCTTGGACGAGCTGCCCAACGACATCACGAAGAGCACGCCGGCGTCGTTCGAGCCAGTGCTGGACTACGTCGTAACCAAGTTTCCGCGGTTTGCGTTCGAAAAGTTCCCTGACGCGGCGACGACGCTGACGACTCAGATGAAGTCGGTCGGCGAGTCGATGGCAATCGGAAGAACCTTCAAGGAATCTTTCCAGAAGGGGCTCCGCGCGCTCGAGATCGATCGTGCAGGGTGGGTGACGGCGCCTACTGCTAGCGAGGACGGGCTCGACTCGGAGGATGTGGAAGACATCCGGCTCGCACTCCGTGTACCGACTCCCGACCGAATATTCCAAATCAAGCGGGCTCTTCGAGCGGGCATACCCGTGTCGGAGGTTAGCTCTCTTTCCCACATCGATCCCTGGTTTCTGAGCCAACTAGAGGAGCTAGTCCAGGCAGAGCACGGGTTCTCCTCGGCAGAGGAACTCGACTCCGGATTGATGCGGTCTATGAAGCGGATGGGGTTCTCCGATTGGCAGCTGGCGGACTTGCGTAATATGGATGAGGCGGAGCTACGCAGGATCCGCTGGGAGATGAATGTGCATCCTGCGTATAAGGTCGTGGACACGTGCGCAGGTGAGTTCCCGGCCGCCACGCCGTATTACTACTCATCGTACGACGAGGAGAACGAATCGGAGTCGTTGGGCGAGACCGGGGTCGTGATACTCGGCAGCGGCCCCAACCGCATCGGACAGGGAGTCGAGTTCGACTACTGCTGCGTCCGCGCCGGCCTCGCGTTCCGCGAGATGGGTTATCGGACGATCATGATCAATTCCAATCCCGAGACCGTCTCGACCGACTTCGACATCTCGGACAAACTCTACTTCGAGCCGCTCACCTTGGAAGACGTGCTCGAGATCGTGCGGCTGGAGAAACCGAAAGGTGTGGTTGTACAGTTGGGTGGACAGACACCGCTCAAGTTGACCAAGGCGCTCGAGGCGGCCGGTGCTGTAATCTTGGGAACGAGTCCTGACGCAATCGACATTGCGGAGGATCGCAGGCGGTTCGAGGCTCTGTCGCGAGAGTTGAACGTAAATCAGCCGCCGAACGGAACTGCGGTTGATGTGGAGGGAGCGCTCAAGATAGGGGCCCGCGTGGGGTATCCAGTACTAGTGAGACCGTCATATGTGCTCGGTGGCCGGGCCATGGAAATCGTCTACGACGAGCAATCTCTACGCGGCTACTTCCAGCGTGCGGTAGATGTATCTCCCAAACATCCTGTGTTGATCGACTCCTTTCTAGAAGACGCGTTTGAGGCGGACGTGGATGCGGTGTGTGACGGCGAGCAGTGTGTGATCGGTGGTGTCATGCAACACATCGAGGATGCCGGGATTCACTCCGGGGACTCCGCCTGTGTTCTTCCGTCATACTTGATCGACGAGACACTCGTCCAAGAGATGCGCAAACACACGCGAGACTTCGCTTTGAGGCTCGGAGTCGTAGGGTTGATCAATGTGCAATACGCAGTGAAAGACGGCGTGGTGTACGTGCTCGAGGTCAACCCCAGGGGATCGCGGACCGTTCCCTTCGTGAGCAAGGCTACCGGTGTGTCTATGGCGAAAATTGCTGCTGCGATGATGGTGGGTCGCAAACTGAGCGAGCTCGGCCTCAAAGACGAAGTGACGATGCCTTACGTAGCCGTGAAAGAAGCCGTCTTCCCGTTCACCAAGCTTCCCAACGTAGATACCCTGTTGGGCCCGGAAATGCGGTCGACCGGTGAAGTAATGGGGCTGGCTGACAGCTTCGGCATGGCTTTCGCTAAGGCGCAGGCGGCTACTGATGATCCCCTGCCGTTAGAAGGTTCGGTATTCGTGACCGTGAACGACAGAGACAAACCTACCGTCACTCCGATCGTTCGGCGGTTTCACGAAATGGGATTCCGCATCTTCGCCACCGAGGGCAACGCCAAATACATGCGGGCCCGTGGGATTCCAGCCGAGCGTGTGCTCAAGGTACATGAAGGACGACCCAACGCCGTGGATCTCATCGTATCGGGTGAGGTCCAACTGCTAATCAATACGCCTCTTGGTAAGCTCACACAGCGGGACGACTACATCATCCGCCGAACCGCGCTGCAGCATGCAGTTCCCTACGCCACAACGATGTCGGCGGCGAGTGCGGCGTGCGACGCCGTTCTGGCGTTGCGGAGCAGGCGTGGGAATGTGCGGTGGCTGCAGGAGTGGTACGAATTCGCCGGTAAGCTGGAGGAGTCCGTGTGGAGGGGAAAGGTTGCCGTACTCTTTGCAGACGAGTCAGAACAGACGACTTGATGAGTTCTCCACTCGACGAGCTCGTCGCACGGGTGCGCGGTCCGGTCCAGTTCGATGAGCCGCTGGCCCAGTACACGACCTACCGAATTGGAGGCCCGGCACGGGCGGTGGTGACCCCGCATTCCACCGATGACGTGGTTGCGGTGCTTCAGGTATGCAACGATGCAGATGTGAATTGGCTGGCGCTGGGGCTCGGCTCGAACGTCCTCATCGACGACGACGGGTTCGACGGCGTGGTGATTCGGTTGGGAAAGGGAATGGACTGGGTAGAAGAGGCGGTCGGCGGCCGTGAAACGTGGCAGACCGGTGCGGGTACGCCTACTCCACGACTTGCCCGGGTCACCGCCCGAGCAGGGCTTTCGGGAATCCACCGGCTCATTGGCGTCCCCGGTACCGTTGGTGGGGGGGTGGTGATGAACGCGGGTGCACATGGACAGGAGTTCAGCCAGACAGTATTGAATGTCGAGGCAGTTGCCCCCGATGGTACGGTCAAGACTCTGCCAGCCAATGACATAGGCTGGCGGTATCGGGGGAGCGGCCTCGACGGGGTGGTCGTCACGGCGGTGACTTTTGGGTTCACTCCGGCGAATCCTGAAGTGTTGGAGCGGGACATCCAGCGTCACTTTGCCTGGCGTAAGAAGGGGACGCCGTTCGACCAGGCATGCTGCGGTTCGATCTTTCGCAATCCCACGGGTGAGGAGACCCGAAGCGCTGGCCAGCTGATAGATGCCGTCGGGATGAAGGGTTTCCAGATTGGCGATGCTCGAGTTTCCACCCAACATGCCAACTACATCGTTAACGTTGGTTCGGCCAGGGCGGCGGACGTGAAGGGGGTGATCGCGGCAGTGCGAGAACGAGTGATCAAGGAGTCTGGTGTGGAATTGGAGCTGGAAGTGAAGATCATCGAATAAGGGATGTCAGATTACTTCGTACATGAGAGTTCATACGTAGACGACGGTGCTGTCGTTGGGTCGGGTACCAAGATTTGGCATTTCAGCCACGTCATGCCCGGGGCCAAGATCGGTGAGCGATGTATCTTGGGCCAAAACGTGGTCGTCATGCCCGGCACCACGATTGGCGACAACGTAAAGATTCAGAACAACGTCTCGATATATGAGGGAGTCGTTCTGGAGGATGATGTGTTTTGCGGTCCGTCTTGCGTCTTCACCAACGTGGGAACACCGCGCTCTCACGTGTCTCGCAAGAGCGAGTACAGTACAACTCTGGTTCGGCGTGGTGCATCGATCGGAGCCAACGCGACGATCGTCTGTGGCATTGTGTTGGGTGAGTACTCGTTTGTGGGCGCTGGTGCCGTGGTCACTTCTGACGTTCCACCCTACGGCCTGATGGTTGGAGTCCCGGCCAGGCGTGTCGGCTGGATGTGTTATTGCGGAGACAGACTCCGGCTGTCGAACGGGGATGGTACGTGTGACCGCTGTGGTAGCTCGTATCGTGAAGAAAAGGGCCATGTGATCTCGATTGACCCTCCTGCTCGAGACATGTAAGTTAATGAGTTTTAAATACTTGGAAGCGTCGCAATGATACCACTACTGGACCTCAAGGCCCAGTTTGAGACCATAAGGAACGAAGTAGTACCGGCCGTTCTTGATGTCGTTGAGAGTCAACGATTCATCATGGGAGAGCCGGTGCGACGGCTCGAGCAGGCGATTGCCGAATACGTTGGCGTACCCAATGCGGTTGCCTGTGCCAGCGGCACGGATGCCTTGCTCCTATCACTGAAGATCCTCAACCTGGAGCCTGGCGACGAAGTAATCACCACTCCGTTTACGTTCTTTGCCACTGCCAGTGCCATCCACAATGCGGGTGGCACTCCCGTTTTCGTGGATATAGATCCGTCGACCTTCAACATCGACGTGTCTCAGGTCGAAGACGCCATCACCTCGAGGACCCGTGCCATCCTGCCGGTTCATCTGTTCGGGCAGATGGCCGACATGGAGTCGATTCTGAAGATTGCGGAGCGACATGGGCTAGCAGTAATCGAGGATGCGGCCCAAGCGATCGGCGCCCGTCGTAAGATCGACGGCGACTGGCACATGGCCGGTGTAATGGGCGCGACGGGAGCATTCTCGTTCTTCCCGAGCAAGAACCTGGGTGGTTGGGGGGACGGAGGCATCATTACCACGAACGATCCAGATCTGGCCGTACGGCTCGCCAAGCTCCGCGCCCATGGTGGTGCCAAACAGTACCATCATGAAGAGATCGGTACGAACAGCAGGCTAGATACCCTGCAGGCAGCAGTGCTGCTGGCCAAGCTGAGTCACCTGGATGAGTGGAATCGCGCGCGCCGTGAACACGCGAGTCTGTATTCTGAGGCACTGCAGCATGCTGCCGGCATAACCGTTCCGCATACGGATCCGGCAAATGAGCACGTGTACAACCAGTACACGGTTCGCAGTGTCCGACGTGACGAGCTTCGAGCCCATCTAACCGAGCGGCACATTGGGACGGCCATTTACTACCCACGGCCGCTTCACCTCCAGCCCTGTTTCGAGAGCCTGAGTTACTCGACTGGGCGGTTTCCCGAGGCTGAGAAGGCGTGTGAAGAAGTGGTGTCTTTGCCAGTCTATCCGGAACTGTCCAGAGCACAACAATTAACAGTCATTGATGCCATACTGGAGTTCTGCTCGTGAGCAAGATTCGCGTGGCGGCGATCGGTGCCGGCAGTTGGGGGAGGAACCACGTAAGGAGCCTCGCCACCCTGCCTGAAGCCGAACTCGTCGCTGTATGTGACATAGATGAGTCCCGACGCGTTGCAGCTCAGCGTCAGTACCCTGCGGTGAAGGTGACCGCAGATGCCGCGGAGGCGCTGGACATGGCTGAAGCGGCCGTGATCGCCACTCCGGCCGCGAGCCACGCTACTCTGGCGATCCAGGCGATTGAGCGAGGGATGCCAGTGCTTGTGGAGAAGCCGTTCACGCTCTCGGTCCGCGAGGCAGAGTCAGTGGCTGAACTGGCGGCGTCCAAGGGTGTGCCCGTCGTCGTGGGACACCTGCTTCTGTTTCATCCCGCCGTGGAGAGGCTGAAGCAGCTAATCGCGGCGGGGGAACTCGGTGAGTTGTATTACCTCTACAGCCAGCGGGTGAATCTGGGACAGGTACGTCCGGATGAGAACGCTCTGTGGAGTTTTGGGCCACATGACGCCGCCGTGGCCCTGGAGTTGCTAGGGTCGACGCCATCACACGTTTCGGCGCTCGGGAAGAGCTACATCCAGCCCGGGATCGAGGACATCGTCTTCATGACCATGGAGTTTCCGTCCGGTGTCATGGCGCATGTCCAGATGTCGTGGCTCGATCCGCACAAGGAGCGGCGGCTAACCGTGGTTGGTGCCGACAAGATGGTTGTCTTCGATGATATGCAGAGCAGGGAGAAGCTGAAGATTTACGACAAGGGTGTGGATCGTCCTCCTGACTATGCATCCTATGGGGAGAGTCTCGCCGTACGCGAGGGGGACATCTCGATCCCGCGAGTGCCGAATGCGGAACCTCTCTCCGCGGAGTTGAGGCATTTCCTGGCGGTAGCAGGCGGCAAGGAGAGTCCGCGCACACCAGCAGCAGACGGGGTGGCGGTGGTCAGAGTTCTCGAGGCTGCTTCTGAGTCGCTGGCTGCAGGAGGTGCGAAAGTCACCCTCTCACACGGACACATGGTATAGGCCAATGGACGCCAGGTCGGAACTGATCGAAAAGGCTGGTAACCGCTCCGCTCTGTTCGGAGTGATTGGCCTGGGGTATGTCGGACTTCCACTGGCTGCCGAGCTGGCCGCGGCCGGCTACAAGGTGCTGGGCTTTGATCTGAGCGAGAGGGTGGTTGCTGGGGTGAACGATGGGCGCTCGCACGTGCAGGACGTAGCGACCGAGCGACTTTCGGAACTCGTGGCTGCAGGACTGATCGAGGCTACCACGTCGATGGAGCGGTTGGGGGAGGTGGATGTCATCAGCATCTGTGTTCCGACCCCACTGTCGAAAACGAAGGACCCGGACGTGTCCTACGTCATCGCTGCGGCGGAGTCCGTTGCAAGCACGGTCAGGGCTGGACAGGTAGTGATTCTCGAAAGCACGACCTACCCGGGTACGACGAGGGAGCTGCTGTTGCCCAAGCTTCAAGCCAGCGGCCTCGAGGTGGGTAAGGATGTGTTTCTCGCTTTCAGTCCAGAGCGAGTGGATCCTGGGAATCCCACGTGGCAAACCCGCAATACTCCGAAAGTCGTAGGGGGCATCACAGATGCCTGCGGCCAAGTGGTAATGGCTCTCTACGATCCGGCCTTTGACACCTTGGTTCCGGTGTCGTCCCCGGAGGCAGCGGAACTGGTAAAGCTGCTGGAGAACACGTTCCGCAGCATCAACATCGGTCTCGTCAATGAGATGGCCATCGTCTGCGACAAGCTGGGTGTCGATGTATGGGAAGTGATTGAGGCGGCTGCCACGAAGCCGTTTGGCTTCATGCGGTTCACACCTGGTCCGGGTCTGGGCGGGCATTGTATTCCAATCGATCCGCACTACCTCGCTTGGAAAATGCGTGGACTCAACTACCGGACGCGCTTCATCGATGTCGCTAGCGAGGTCAACTCGGAGATGCCGGCGTTCTGGGTGCGCAAGGTTGCTGAACGTTTGAACGAAAATTCCAAGGCAATCAGAGGGGCCCGTGTGCTGCTGATAGGTGTTGCATACAAGCCCGACATCGATGACATGCGTGAGAGCCCGGCGATGGACATTGTCAGGCTACTGCAGCAACAAGGTGCCTCCGTCAGCTACCATGACCCATACGTTCCGGAGGTCGAGGAGGACGGAGTGACGCTTCGTTCAGTGCCGCTAACCAAAGAGGCAATAGAACAATCGGACTGCGTAGTGATCGTGACCGATCACAGCAAGATCGACTACGGAAGTATTGAGACCCATGCGCTCCAGGTTGTCGATACCAGGAACGCGCTAAGGATACGGAGGGAACCGTGAGGGTTGCAGTGATTGGCACCGGCTATGTGGGGCTCGTCGTAGGCGCTGGGCTGGCCGAAACGGGAAACGATGTGATTTGTGCAGACATCGACGAAGCCAAGATTGATGGACTGAATCGGGGCCAAATCCCCATCTACGAGCCGGGACTCGAAACGCTGGTATCAAGGAACAGTGAGGAAGGGCGGCTCCGATTCACCACGGACGTTGGCGGAGCCGTGGAAGAGTCCGAAGTGATCTTCATTGCGGTCGGCACTCCGCCCGACGAGGACGGATCTGCCGATTTGCAGCACGTACTGAGTGTAGCCCGCACAATCGGTGATCACATGAATGATTCCAAGGTCGTGGTCACCAAGAGCACTGTGCCAGTCGGTACTGCTGCCAAGGTGCGGGCCACGATCGCCGAGCGCACATCGATGGAGTTTGAAGTGTGCAGCAACCCCGAGTTTCTGAAGGAAGGGGCCGCGGTCGATGACTTCATGAAACCGGATCGGATCGTGGTCGGTGCCGATTCGGAACGCGCGACGACGGTTCTCGGCGATCTTTACTCGCCCTTCGTCCGTACCGGTAATCCCTTGATCGTAATGGACGTGACCTCTGCCGAGCTAACCAAATACGCGGCCAATGCGATGCTCGCGACGCGCATCTCCTTTATGAACCAAATAGCCGAGTTGTGCGAGCGGGTGGGAGCAGATGTCAACAATGTCCGTCAGGGTATCGCGAGCGACCCACGGATTGGAAAGCACTTCCTGTTCCCAGGTCCCGGATATGGCGGTTCGTGTTTTCCCAAGGATGTCAGGGCCCTAGTGCAAACGGCGGAAGAGGCAGGAGTGTCGCTGCAGGTCGTCAAGTCAGTGCAAGACGCCAACGAGCGGCAGAAAGGGATGTTGTTCCGGAAGCTGCAGGACATCCTGAAGGATCGTCTTCCGGGCAGCACGATTGCCGTATGGGGCCTGGCGTTCAAGGCCCAGACCGACGACATGAGGGAGAGTCCGTCCATAAAGCTCGTCGAGAGTCTACTGGACGTAGGAGCCAAAGTGCACGCGCACGATCCCAAAGCCAGGGAGACGGCCAAAGCCATATTCGGGGATCGAATCGAATACTTCGATAAGGCCTATGAGTCACTTTCGGGTGCCAACGCCCTGGCCATCGTGACTGAATGGCTGTCGTTCAGGAATCCGGACTTCCAACGCATGAAAGATCTCATGAAAGAGCCCATCATAGTGGACGGCAGGAATCTGTACGAACCGGCTAGAATGGCGCATCGCGGCTTCATGTACGCCAGCATCGGCCGTGCGTCCTAGATGAAGGCACTCGTAACTGGAGCTGCGGGTTTTCTTGGCTCACACTTGTGCGACCGGCTCATTAGGGATGGTCACGAGGTCGTAGGGGTGGACAACTTGATTACGGGGGCGGTCTCGAACGTCGACCATTTATGTGACAGCGACGCTTTCGTGCTCATGAACCACGACGTCACCACCTTCATCGCATTTGAAGGCTCTCTTGACGCAGTGTTCCATTTCGCGTCACCGGCGAGTCCCGTCGATTACCTCGAGCTGCCGATCCAGACCCTGAAGGTCGGATCACTGGGGACGCACAATGTGCTCGGACTGGCAATGGCCAAGAAAGCGCGTTTCCTGTTGGCAAGTACGTCGGAGGCCTACGGAGATCCCCAGGTTCATCCGCAGCCCGAGTCATACTGGGGCCACGTCAATCCGGTAGGGCCACGCGGCGTGTACGACGAAGCCAAGCGGTTTGGAGAGGCAATGACCATGGCCTACCACCGTTATCATGGGCTGGACACGCGCATCGTCAGGATCTTCAACACCTATGGACCGAGAATGAGACCGAACGACGGTCGCGTTGTGTCCAATTTCATTGTGCAGGCACTACGGGATGAGCCACTCACGATCTACGGTGACGGTTCTCAGACCAGGTCGTTCTGTTACGTGGACGACGAGATGGACGGGATCGTGCAGCTGTTTGAGCATGGAGGACCGGAACCCACCAACATCGGCAACCCTGGTGAGTTCACAGTATCCCGATTGGCAGAGACGGTGATCGACCTGACCGGTTCGAAGTCACGAATCGAGTACCATGAACTGCCGGTTGACGATCCCAAAGTGCGTTGTCCAGACATATCGAGAGCCAAATTGGAGTTGGGTTGGGAACCTAGAATACAGTTGGAGGACGGCCTGAAAAGAACCATCGATTACTTCCGGAAAGCCCTGGATCTATGACGGAGCGCATATTGGTTACAGGCGCCGCCGGCTTCATCGGCGGACATACGTGTCGCGCGTTGCTCGATAGAGGGTGTACGGTCGTTGGCGTTGACAACTTCGATCCGTTCTATGCGCAAGGCATCAAGGAAGAGACAGTCAGTGGACTGAACACCGCGGACGCATTCTCGTTCATCGAAGGAGACATAAGAGATGCGTCGGCTGTCGAGAGCCTGATGTCGGGAGTGGATGCCGTTGTCCATCTGGCAGCTCGAGCCGGAGTGAGGCCCAGCATCGAGGATCCTGTTCTCTATTCGTCGGTGAACGTCGAGGGCACTGTGCGGCTTTTGGAGGGATGCCGGCAGGCGGGGGTGCGCCGTTTCGTGTTTGGGTCGTCTTCATCCGTGTATGGGGATGACACACCTGCCCCGTTTGCTGAAGACGTCCCTGCTGTGAATCCCATATCTCCGTATGCAGCCACCAAGCGGGCAGGTGAGCTGTTGTGCAAGGTCTATCACGAACTCTACGGGATGCGTATCGTCGCCCTGCGGTTCTTTACGGTTTACGGACACCGACAGCGTCCCGACCTCGCCATCCACAAGTTCACACGGCTGATATCCTCCGGATCTGTGATTCAGCAGTTCGGGGATGGCTCCGCGGAGCGCGACCATACGCACGTGGAGGACATCTTGAAGGGCGTAATGGGTGCGTTAGAATGGACTGAAGCCTCTGGGCCGGCGTTCGAGATAGTGAACCTGGGAGAATCGAGAACCGTGAGACTGGATCGCCTCATCGAGCTCATTGCTGCCGCCGTCGGAGTGGAGCCCCGGATCGAGATGCTGCCGCCGCAACCGGGGGATGTGAGGCAGACATATGCTGACATCAGCAAGGCGCGGAGTATCTTTGGATACGATCCTCAGGTCAGCATCGAGGATGGCATCGTAGATTTCGTCAACTGGTATAGGTCGAGAAATGGAAATCAGTCCGCACCGACTGCTTGAGCGAGCGAAAGAGCGCTTTGAGCTAGGCGACTACTTCGGCGCAGTACACCTGTTGGAAGACCTTATCGAGAGCGGGCGCGCCTTTGCCGATGCGCATCAGCTCTTGGGGCTGGCCTACCATATGGTGGGACGCTCAGATACGGCTCTACAGGCGTTTGACCGGGCCCTCGAGCTGAACCCACGCTATGTAGAAGCTCACATCCATCGGGGAGTAGTGCTGAGCGACCTGGGCCGCGGCGAGGAGGCTGAGAGAGCGTTTTCCTCGGCTCGGGAGTGGGGCGGAGCAGACCGCGGAGGAGTCCAAGCACACCACGCGGCCAAGCTCGCCAACCTCCATGCCGAACTGGGAGAAGCATACGTTGAGGCGGCGGCGCTGACCCAGGCAATAGAGCAGTACCAGGCAGCCTTGCACCTTGGACCGTCGTTCCACGACCTACGCTACCGGCTGGCGCAGTTGCTTCTCGAGGCCGGGCGTTCGTTGGAAGCCAGGGAGGAACTGCAGCTGGTTACGCAGGCTCGGCCCTCGTCGGCCGACGTGAAGCTGACCTACGGCCTGGCTTGCTACGTGTCAGGCGATGCCGAGAGTGCGCGCAATACCTGGGCTGAGCTGGCCGACCAGAACCCTGATGACGTGCGGGCTAAGGCTTACTTGGCAATGCTGGCTCGGGGGTCGGGCGGCTAGGGTGCGGTCCACTCTCAGTATCGGGCTGACTTCGCTCCTAGTGGCTGGATGTGTCGACGCGGCAGCCGAGCATGAGGCACTGGGTGACCGGGCCTATACCGAGCGCGACTTCTCGAAGGCGCTGGTGGAGTACCGGTTGTCGCTGGTGAGTGATCCAGCCGGCCAGGAGGTACGGGCGAAAGCGGCCGCGGCCGCGCTGAACGCCGGCGACCTATCGGTGGCAGCCGATGAGTATCTGGCCTTGGCCATCGGCGGCGGAGATAGGAGCACCGCTGAAGCGGCTGACGGCCTGGATCGAGTAGTCCGCGCGGCCGCGGCAAGGGGGGATCAGGCGGCATTGGCGGCCGCCGTTGAAGGGCTGCGGCAGATAGCTCCCGGACGGGCTCTGGGACAGTTCGCTCGACAACTGGCTCTCGGGTGGGTAGAGGGGCCGCCCTCGGAAGAGAAGCTACTTGTCCTGTTCTACGCTGCCGCAGATGCGCCGGACGCAGGGCTGCAGGACTCACTCATGTACTCATACGCCGTTGGCCTGCGCCAGCTAGGACGGTGCGAGGAAGCCATCCCTGTCTTCGAGAGCCTGATGCGGCGGGGCCTGGAGCCGGAGGTGGTAGATCGGGCGCGCTACGGGCTCGGCTACTGCGCCCTCAGGTTGGGTAGGGAGGCGCAAGACGATAATCTGCCGTTGAGTGCCGAAGGATGGTTCGAATTGGCGGTCAAGAGAGCCGGCAACACCGCATTCGGCCGCTCCGCATATATCGGGCTGGGGGATGTTCTATACGCGAGGGCAGATCTCATCGGAGCTGCGGTAGCATATGAAAGTGCCCTGCTGGGAGGCGTTCCAGGCGACTCGATATCGGTGGTGGCAGCAGCCAAACTCGCCATGGTGGAGCGAGCGGGAACGGGAATCCCGTTTTGAGGGTAGACGTAGCAGGAATGATAGAACGAAGAAGAGGCATTAGTGCGCCCCTCCGAGATAGGTCCGCTCGCCTTTGGAGCGGCCTTTTCGTCGTTCTAATGCTGGTGTCCGCTGCCTGCAGCGGTCGCTTTGATCCGTTGCAATACCCATCTGCGGAGATTGGGTTCCAGCGGCTGTCATTTGAGCTGCCGGTGCGGGATCCCCGTCGTGGCGAAGCCCGTTTCTACCTGGCCGAGTGTCTGCACGAGAGCAAAAGGTATCTGGAGGCAAATCGAGAGTACCGCCGGGTAGCCGATCAACACGCTCAGGATTCACTGGCGCCGATGGCTCTGCTGCGCATGGCCGAGGCCTACACCAAGTTGTGGCGCCGGGTCGAGCTCGATGCTACGTATGGGCTGAGTGCCCTCACTGTCCTGCAGGAACTCATACAACGATACCCCTCCAGCACTTCGGCCCAACAGGGTCGAGCGTACTTGCAGGAACTCAACGAGAATTTCGCACACAAGGAATTCAAGACGGGTGTTTACTACTTCCGGGCTAAGGCCTTCGACTCCGCGATCATCTATTTCCGCGGCGTTGTGCTCAACTGGCCTCAGTCGTCTTGGGCACCACAGGCGCTCCTCAAGCTGATCGAAGTGTACGAACGGATCGGGTACGAAGAGGACAGGAACGACATGTGCGGCCAGTTGGAGCGATTCTACCCGGACATCCTCGCACAGGCGAAGGCGTGTCTGAGTGACACGTCATCCGTTTCCCTGAACAGGTGAGAATCGGAGTTTTCGGGGGATCGTTCGATCCCATCCACAATGGACATCTGATCGTCGTGGAAGCCGCGGCAGACGCCTTGGCTCTGGACCTCGTGCATATGGTGCCGGCCCGAATGCAGCCATTCAAGACTGGTGCACTAGAGGCCGGGCCGGAAGATCGAGCCGCGATGCTGCGCCTGGCGATCGAGGGCAAACCGAGGATGGTGCTCGATCTCAGAGAGATTGGCCGGGAGGGTCCGTCCTATACGGTTGATACCCTGCGGGAATTGCGCGCCGAATTACCCAATGATGAGCTATGTTTGTTGATTGGTGCGGATGCGGCCCGGGACATACCGCAGTGGCACGAAGCCAAAGAGCTGCCGCGACTGGCGACGGTCATCGCCCTGTCGCGACCCGGGGTGGAACTGCCCCAGCACGAGATCATCAACCAGTTCATTGAGGTGCCGGCGATAGACATATCGGCCACGAAGGTGCGGGAAACCATACGGGATGGTGGGTCTCCCGGAGAACTGGTGCCTGCGGAAGTGGCAGCATACATCGAATCGCACGGCCTGTACAGGACGTAGGTACTGATGCTGAAGACGATGGTGAGCAAGGTGATTGGCACGCAGTTTGAGCGCGAGCTCAAGCGCATACAACCGATCATCGATGCGATCAAAGAACACGAGAAGCGCTTGGCCTCGCTGCCGGACGAACAGATTCAAGGTCAGACGGAGAAGCTGCGCGGGATCGTCAAAGATAGGCTGGGAGACCAGCAACGGGCCCTCGAGGACAAGAAGGCTGCCAGGCACGCCTGTGCCGATCCCCGAGAACGCGATGAGCTCAGTCGCGAAGTGCACGATCTCGAGGACGAACTCAGGGAAGACACGGCGGCCTTGTTGGATGAACTTCTGCCCGAGGCTTTCGCCACTGTAAGGGAGGCGTGTCGGAGGTTGGTGGGGACACAAGTCGTGGTGACGGGGCACGCACTGACGTGGGAGATGGTCCCGTACGACGTGCAGCTGATAGGCGGAATCGTCCTGCATCAGGGCAAGATCGCCGAGATGGCGACGGGAGAAGGAAAGACCCTGGTCGCCACGCTCCCGCTTTACCTGAACGCGCTTCCCCGGCGCGGCTCCCACCTGGTGACGGTGAACGATTATCTGTCACGGCGTGACTCGGAGTGGATGGGGCACTTGTATCAGTTCCTCGGCCTAACCGTGGGATGCCTCGATAAGACGCAGCCATCCTCGCCGGAGAGACGCGCTGCGTACGAGTGCGACATCACGTACGGGACCAACAACGAGTTTGGATTCGACTACCTGCGCGACAACATGGTGTTTTCGCTGGAGCAAAGGGTGCAGCGGGACTATGTCTACGCAATCATTGATGAGGTCGACTCGATCCTCGTAGACGAGGCGCGCACACCGCTGATCATATCCGGACCGGTTGGAAACGAGTCGGACGAGGAGTACGGCAAGTACAACGCCCAGGTGTTGCGCTTGGTTCGGAAACAAGGCTCGATCGTGAATCAGCTGGTGGCCGAAGCCGAGCCACTCTTCGAGTCCGATGATGACCAATACGAAGCGGCACTCAAGCTGTTCAAGGCTCAACTCGGGATGCCCAAGAACAAGCGCTTGATGAAGTTGATGCAGAGTTCAGTGAACAAACAACTCGTGCAGCGCGTTGAGCTAGACCGGATCGCGGACCGCAAACTGCCTGCCGGCCAGCAGAGATTCCGCGAAATTGAAGAAGAACTGTACTTCGTGATGGACGAAAAGGGGCACTCCGTACACTTGACGGAACAGGGTGTGGAGCAGATGAGCCCCGACGATCCCACGTTGTTCGTAGTGCCTGACATCTCGGAGGAAGTCGGCCGACTGGAGGATGATGAGGACCTCTCGGCCGAGGCAAAGCTCGAGCGCCGGGCCGAACTGGAGGCGGAGTACGCTTCCAAGAGCGAGAAACTGCACATCATCCACAAGTTGCTGCAGGCGCATGCCTTGTACGAGAAGGACGTGGAGTATGTCGTTCAGGATGGTCAGGTGTTCATCGTGGACGAGTTCACTGGCCGCATCATGCACGGACGTCGTTGGTCGGACGGTCTCCACCAATCCATCGAGGCCAAAGAAGGAGTGAGCGTAAGGGGCGAGACACAAACGCTCGCAACAATCACGATTCAGAACTACTTCCGCATGTTCGAAAAGCTTGCGGGAATGACGGGGACGGCGGAGACTGAAGAGACCGAGTTCTATCAGATCTACAAGTTGGAAGTCATGGTGATTCCGACCAACCGCCCGGTGCGGCGCGTGGACTCCCATGACCTGATCTACAAGACCCGACGGGAGAAGTACAACTCGATCGTTGAAGAGGTGGAGCGGCAATACGAACGCGGCCTGCCGGTCCTCGTCGGTACTGCCAACGTCGAAGTGTCCGAAACTCTTTCGCGCATGTTCAAGCGTCGCGGTCTCAAGCACGAGGTGCTGAATGCCAAGCAGCACCAGCGCGAAGCAGAGATCGTGGCAAATGCGGGCCGGGCAGGCGCCATCACGATCGCCACAAACATGGCGGGGCGCGGGACGGACATCAAACTCGGACAGGGAGTGAAGCAGTGCCAGGTGTGTGGCATCAAGTCGAAGCTCGCTCCGTTCGGACAGAATGTGGAGGAGCAAGATCTCGATGCGGCTGAGCTCAAGAAGCGCGGCTGTATGGAGGATCCGCCCTGCGGGCTCGCCATAGTAGGTACTGAGCGTCATGAATCCCGGCGGATCGACCGCCAGCTGCGAGGGCGAGCGGGACGGCAGGGTGACCCCGGATCATCGGTCTTCTTCCTGTCTCTGGAAGATGACCTCATGCGACTGTTCGGGTCCGAGCGGATCGCGAAGATAATGGAACGAAGCGGGGCGGAAGAAGGCGAGGTGATCACACACCCGCTCGTGACCCGTGCCATAGGAAACGCGCAAAAGAGGGTCGAGCTGCAGAATTTCCAGGCACGTAAGCGACTGCTCGAGTACGACGATGTAATGAACCAGCAGCGAGAGGTGGTCTACTCGACGAGGTTGTTCGCTCTCGAGGGTGGTGAAGAACTGAAGGCAGAGGCAATCCGCATGATCGAGGCTGCCCTCGACAGGTTCGTTGAGGAATCTGCTAGCGAGGACCCGGGGAATTGGGATCGCAAGATCATAGCCACTGACCTACTCAGGAGATTCCTGATCTCAGCGCCCGACATCGAGGATCCCGGGAAAGTCCCGGATGCAGAAGCGCTCACCACGCTCCTGCACGACGTCGGCCTGAAGGCGTTCGATGCCAAGCTCACTTCGTGGGACGAGATGGGGAAACGCTACAACATTGACCGTCTCCCGGAGAAAGTTCTCTCCCACGTGGTTCTCCGAGTGCTCGACGAGAAGTGGAAAGATCACCTGTTTGAGCTGGACCACCTGCGGAGCGGCATCTACTATCGGTCACTCGGTCAGAAAGATCCGCTGATCGAGTACAAGAAGGAAGCCTTCGAGATGTTCGTGGACCTAATGCACGATATTCGGTTCACTTTTTCTGACCAGTTTTTCAAGCATCAGCTGCAGGTGGGCGCAGCGCCACCGCGTCGTCAAATGGGGACTCCCCAAGCGCCGGCAGGGGAGGAGTCTCCGCCAGATTCTGAAGCGGACCTCATGGTCCCTGGTGCTGCCAGGTCACGTAGCCGTATCCCCCCGATGATCGCGTCCCACGGAGATGATGTGATTGCGGGGCCCAAGGTGAGCGGTCAGCAGGGCGTCCCCAAGGTGGGGCGGAACGACCCCTGCCCGTGCGGCAGCGGCAAGAAGTACAAGAAGTGCCACGGTCGTTCGGCCTGATTAACTGCTGCCGCTGCACGTTTTAGCCCCCCCCCGCCGGATTTCGACTAGGTAGGGAGGCCTCCTCGATACCATAGTCTGGCCATGGATCCTCTGCGTCTGGCCGAGACTCGATTGCCCGACCGTCCCCGCGAGCGGCTCTACTCTCTTGGGCCCGCGTCGTTGACGACCACGGAACTCCTCGCCATTCTGATAAGTACAGGAACTGCGGAAAGCGACGCGGTGGCCGTGGCTCAGGGATTGCTGCGGCTTGGGAACGGGTCGCTCCGAGAGCTGGCGCGGCGCCCACTCGGGGAGTTGGCGACGATTGCCGGAGTGGGCCGTGCCAAGGCAGCTCGCGTCGGGGCCGCGATGGAGATAGCATCTCGGCTGGCCGATGAGGGGCGGAGTACGCCCGTGGAGGCACGTAGCCCAGCGGAGGTACATCGGCTGTGTGCGCCCAAGTTGCGTGATCTTCCGGTAGAGGAGTTTCACCTCCTCACGCTGGATGCGCAAAACCGGATCACGCGCGATCTACTGATCACACGGGGCATACTGAACAGCTCCTTGGTTCACCCGCGCGAGGTGTTCCGGGCAGCGATTGCGGAGGCAGCGGCTGGGATCATCGTGGTGCACAATCACCCGAGCGGGAATCCTGCGCCGTCACCCGATGATCGTGCGGTCACGCGCCAGTTGGTAGAGGCTGGACGAATCTTGGACGTTCCGGTGTACGACCATGTTGTTGTTGGTGGTGACCATTACTTCAGCTTTGCCGAGGCAGGACTTCTGTGACGAGCGTATTAGCAGAAATCGACGCTGGATTCGCTAAGGCCCTGGACGATCGGAAAGATCGACTGGACCTGGCGCTCGTCGAGCGTGCGTTCGGGTTCAGCGCCTCCGCGCACAGGGGCCAGAAGCGGCTTTCCGGAGACGACTACATCTACCACGCTGTCGAGGTGGCCAAGATCCTCGTCCGCCAGCATCTGGATTCGGTGACCATTGCGGCCGCCCTGCTGCATGACGTTGTGGAAGACTCCGACGCCGGGGTATCCGATATACGCGAGCGGTTTGGAGAAGAGGTAGCCGGGCTCGTGGACGGTCTGACCAAGATCTCCAGCCTCACCTTCCGGTCAGCAGCCGAGGAGCAATCGGAGAACTACCGCAAACTACTGCTGTCGATAGCCCGGGACGCACGCGTAATCATGGTGAAGCTCGCCGACCGGCTGCACAACATGCGGACCCTGGAACACCTGCCGACCGAACGGCAACGGCGCATAGCGCTTGAGACTCGGGAAATCTACGCCCCGCTCGCTCACCGGTTCGGCATGGCCGGAATGAAGGCTGAGCTGGAGGACCTGGCCTTCAAGTTCCTCGAGCCGGAGGAGCACAAGGAACTCGAAGAAACGATCAAAGCCGAGAGCGAAGAGCGTGGGCGGATGATCGAGCGGTTGAGGGCTCCTCTAGAGAGCGCTCTGGAGCAAGCGGGCATCCACGGATTTGAGATCACTGGCCGGCCGAAGCATCTCTGGTCGATCTATCGCAAGATGAGGCAGCGCGGGCGGCCGTTTGATGAGATCTACGATCTGATGGCCGTCCGTGTGTTGGTGGACTCGGTGCCCGACTGCTACCACGTCCTGGGAGTGATCCACCACACCTGGACACCACTCCAAGAGCGCATCAAAGACTACATTGCGTCGCCTAAGTCCAACGCATATCAGTCGTTACACACCACGATCTTTGGCCCGGGTGGCCAGCTTTACGAGATCCAGATCCGTACCAGGGAGATGCATCGGACGGCGGAGTACGGCATCGCCGCTCACTGGGTCTACAAGGAACGGGACGGCCGGGACGAGCTCGACGATCACTTCGTTTGGTTCCGCCAGCTGTTGGAGCTGCAGCAGGATGCCCACAGTCCTGAGGAATTTCTCGAGTTTCTCAAGATCGACCTGTTCCAGGATGAGATATTCGTTTTCACCCCGGACGGTGACGTCAAACGGCTGCCAAAGGGCGCGACCACGATCGACTTTGCGTTTGCGGTGCACACCGAGGTCGGGTTGCGGTGTCAGGGGGGCAAGGTCAATGGGCGGATCGCTCCGCTCCACCGTGCGCTCAAAAACGGCGATACGGTGGAGGTGCTGATCGGACAACAGGCGCGTCCGAGCAAGGACTGGCTCAACCACGTGGAGACGGCGAAGGCCAGGCAGAAGATACGCCAGTGGATAAAGCAGGAGGAGCGTGAGACGTGCATTCAGCTCGGCAAGGAGATTATCGGCAGAGAGTTGAGACGCCGCCGCCTCTCGCTGCCAAACCGGGCGCAGATGGAGAATGCAGCGGAACGGCTGTCACAGGGATCGGCCGAAGGCTTGTATCAAGTGCTCGGACGGGGGGACGTCCCCATTGGGCAGGTGATCAAAGCCCTCTTCCCAGAACACCAGGATGGGGATCTTGAGGCGCCCAAACCCAACGTCTTTGGGCGTGTGCTCGACCGGATTCGCCTTGGGCGCGGAGTGCGCATCCATGGGGTTGACGGCCTCGTGGTGCGCTACGCTCAGTGCTGTCAGCCGGTGCCGGGTGATCCTGTGGTAGGATACGTGACCAAGGGAAGGGGTATCTCGATTCACCGTGCCGACTGCCCCAATTTGCTGACGATGCCGGCTGACGCAGACCGGCGCGTTGAGATTGATTGGCAAAGCATCCAGGGTGAGCTCTTTGTAGTCTGTCTTGGTGTTTCCGGGGAAGACAGGAGAGGACTGTACGCCGACTTGATGGAGGCGGTTTCCCAGACCGGGACGAACATCAGAAGTGCGGAACTCTCGAGCAAGGACGGCGCTATGTTCGGGTCGGTCCTGGTAGAGGTCGAGAACCAAGCGCACCTGGCAAAGGTGATGCGGGCGATGCGCCGCACCAAGGGTGTAGCTTCCGTAGATCGCCGCGAACCCACTCAAGGGAGCGCGGTGCGCAACTGAACCCGAACCGCTTCGGTTCGACATCATCTTCAAAGCTGCCCTTTAGACGACGTGAGCACGTTTCAGCTCGAGATGCCCTTCGAGCCCGCCGGGAACCAGCCGGAAGCAATCGATGAACTGACCCGGGGGCTCGTACGAGGAGAGAAGTATCAGACCCTGCTAGGGGTAACTGGTTCGGGCAAGACGGTAACCATGGCCAACGTAATCGCCAGGTATGGTCGGCCCACTCTGGTGTTATCACACAATAAGACCCTGGCCGCGCAGCTATACGGTGAACTAAAGTCGTTCCTGCCAAGAAACGCGGTAGAGTATTTCGTCTCCTACTACGACTACTACCAACCAGAGGCATACGTACCGGCCACCGACACGTACATAGAAAAAGATGCTTCTATAAATGAAGACATCGATATGCTTCGGCTGCGTGCCACGTCGAGTCTCATGGAGCGAGACGACGTCGTAATTGTGGCGACAGTCAGTGCGATATATGGGTTGGGCGATCCGGTTGAGTACAGGCAGCTCATGCTGACCGTAGATGAAGGTGAGAGCCGGTCGAGGGATGGGATTCTGGAGGACCTGGTACGCATTCGCTACAACCGCAACGACATCGCGTTCGAGCGTGGGACGTTTCGCGTGCGCGGGGACACGATCGAAATCTACCCCGCTTACGAGGAGCAGGCCGTCCGGGTCGAGTTGTGGGGTGACACTGTCGAGCGGATCTCGAAAATCGATCCGCTGACCGGCAACGTGATCGCCCAACTAGAACGATGTGCCGTCTATCCGGCTACACACTTCGTAGTCCGGCGCACCACAATCGAGAGGGCTATCGGTACCATCAAGGCAGAGCTCAAAGAGCGCCTGTCAGAGCTCCGGTCAGCCGGTAAACTGCTCGAGGCACAACGGTTGGAGTCACGCACCAACTTCGACATAGACATGCTGCTCGAGGTTGGAGCGTGTGCTGGGGTCGAGAACTACAGCCGTCATCTCACGGGCAGGCGAACGGGTGAGCGTCCTGCCTGTCTGCTCGATTACTTCCCGGAGGACTACCTCACGTTCCTCGACGAGTCTCATGTCACGCTGCCCCAGCTGGGTGGAATGTATGAGGGCGACAGGTCGCGCAAGCAAACCCTGGTGGAATACGGTTTCCGGTTGCCATCGGCTCTCGACAACCGACCGCTCAATCAGGAGGAGTTCAAGCGGCTCACCCCGACTACGATCTTCGTGTCGGCCACGCCCGGAGATGTCGAACTGAAGTTGTCCGGCGGCGTCGTTGTGGAGCAGATTATCAGGCCCACCGGCCTCGTGGATCCGCAGGTAGAGATCCGTTCCGTAAAGGGACAGGTAGATGACCTCCTTGCTGAAATACGTGCGTGCGAGGCGAAGGGTGAGCGGGTGCTGGTAACTACGCTCACGAAACGGATGGCCGAAGATCTGAGCGACTATCTACTCCAGGCGGGCGTCCGGGTGCGGTACATGCACTCCGACATCAATACGATTGAGCGGATGGAGATAGTGCGAGGACTGCGTCTTGCCGAGTTCGATGTGTTGGTTGGAATCAATCTGCTTCGTGAGGGTCTGGATCTTCCGGAGGTGGCGTTGGTGGCAATACTGGACGCGGACCAGGAGGGTTTTCTCCGTTCAGATCGGTCTTTGATTCAGACGGTCGGCCGGGCAGCGCGCAACTCGTCCGGGCGGGCCGTGCTGTACGCCGACCGGATCACAGGGTCGATGACTCGGGCCCTCGAAGAGATGGATCGCCGCCGCGGTATCCAAGAGGCTCATAACGAAGAGCATGGCATAACGCCGCGGTCGATATACAAATCAGTGGACCAGGTCCGTTTGGTGACGCGTGTGGCCGACGCCCGAACGGCCCCGACGCCAGAACTGCCGGAGCCGGACGAGGGGAAGATGGACCGAGCGGCCCTCATCGAAGTGCTCGACGCTCAGATGAGGGAGGCAGCGGCGGAACTCGATTTCGAGCAGGCTGCGCGGCTGCGCGACCAGATATTCCAGCTCAGAGCTGATGGCGACCCGGTGAGAAAGAGCCCGAAACGGCACAGGCATGGCTAGTCTTCAGGTCGGGGAGCGCGCCCTAGTCGCGCTCAGCGATCTCGCATCACATGCCGTGGCGCTGTGGAGAGAAGTGCGGGTCGGTGGGGTTGTTTGGCTGACTGGTGAGCTCGGGGCGGGGAAGACTGCCTTCGTTACCGCTGTGACGAGCGCCGCGGGGGCCGAACGGGCGCGGAGCCCTACCTTCGCGCTGATACACGAGTATCCCGCTGTGGACGGGTTAGTGGTGCACGTTGACTGCTACAGGCTACGGTCGCCACAAGAAGCGCTCGATTTGGATCTTCTGGCACTCAGCGCCGGAGCCCGGCTAACGTTGATAGAATGGCCCGAGCGCGCTGGCCCGTTTGCCCCGGAGCCAGACGCACACCTGCACTTTTCTCACGCAGACGATGCTGACCACAGACTGTTGGAGCGCGTGGTATGAGTTGCTTTCTTGCAATCGAGACAGCCACTGAGTGGGGCAGTGTAGCGGTTGGGGAGCCGGGTCGGACCACCACGGAAGTGGTCTTCGGCGGCCGCCGGCACGCCACGGCACTGATGCCTTCCATAGAGGCGGTCTTGGCGGTCTCTGGAGTCACCTACAGCGGCCTGTCAGGAATAGTGGTGGCCGATGGTCCCGGAAGTTTCACGGGGCTACGCATTGGATTCGCGACGGCAAAAGGCATTCTTTTGGACCACGACGACCTCACGCTCACGACTGCTCCCTCACTGCTTGCCACCGCGTGGCCGTTCCGCTTCGTGCGCACTCGTCAAGTCGCTGCCATGTATGACGCACTGAGGGGAGACGTTTTTGGTGCCATTTACTCCTTCGATGACCTCGGAGTCACCACCAAACTGCCTCCCAAACTCGCCACGGTGACTCAGCTCACGGAACAAAGTGACGTAGTGCCTTCACTTGCAGTGGGTGACGGTGCTGTCCTGTACAGTGACCATGTGAGGGAATGGACCGGCAGTGATCCCGTTGGACCACCGGCAGCTGTGCCCCGAGCTGGGGCGCTGCTGGAGCTGCTGGCGGTTGATGGAGCGACACGTGTGGTACGCGATCCGGCGTCGTTCGAGCCCGAGTACGGGCGTCTGGCCGAGGCCCAAGTTAGGTGGGAAGCGGAGCATGGTGAGCCATTGATTTAGGCTCCGCAAAATTTGGCCCATAATCGCGTATCTTCGGTTGACAAAAGGACTTAAAGCCTCTATAGTTTGTGCCCGTCCGGGACCCCACCCCGCAAACTTCCGGAGGTAATTTTGAGTCGCAGCCTTAACAAGGTGACGTTGATCGGCAACCTCGGAGCCGATCCGGAGGTGCGTAGCACCACCAGCGGGGCCCGCGTGGCTACGCTTTCGTTGGCCACAGGCAGGCAATGGACGAGCGCGGCAGGTGAGCGTCAAGAAAAAACCGAATGGCACCGCGTAGTCATGTGGAACAACAAGGGGTCCGGTCTGGCCGACCTGGCCGAGAAGTACATGAAGAAGGGCGACAAGCTGTACGTGGAAGGCAGAGTCGAGTACCGCACGTGGGAAGATCGCGAAGGCAAGACGCGGTACACGACCGAAATAATCGCACGCGAAGTGATCATGCTGTCAGCTCGTGGCGGAGGTGGGGAAGGGGGCGAGTCCGCAAAAGCCCCCGCCAGTGGTGTGACTGAGTCGTACGAAGACTTTCCGGAGGCTCTCGATGAGGAGGACGACGATCTTCCGTTCTAGAGGTGCCGTGGCAGCGGCCGCCGCCCTGGTGTTGGGTGCGGCCGCTGTACAGGCACAGGATAACCCGAGTGTGCAATCGGCAGCCCAGCTGCCCGAAGTGCACGTTGTCCAAACCGGTGAGACCTTGTGGGCGCTGTCGGAGCGATACCTGGGCGATCCTTTCCTCTGGCCCGAGATCTACCGAATCAACACGGACGTGGTAGAGGATCCTCACTGGATCTTCCCGGGTGAGGAATTGCGCCTGCTACAGGCCCGAGCGGTGATAGACTCGGTGACGGTAGTTGATGAGCTTCCGGTGGAGGAGCCCCTGGAAGTCGAAGAGTTGGAGCCGCCACCTGTGGCTCCGGCGCCACCTCCGACCGAAACCGCACCTACGGTCTTCCAGGAGTCCGGGCCCTCCGTGAGAACGATGGATCTGAGTGCACCCATCTTTCGCTACCGCCCGTTGCGGCGCGGACAGTTCTACTCGGCGGGGTTTCTGACGGAGGGCGAGGAGCTTCCGTGGGCGAAGGTGCTCGGGGCTGTGGGCACACCTACTCTGCGGAATCTTGCGTCATCGTCCGTGGCCACGGTCTTCGATGAGGTCGAAATCGAGGCGCCGGAATCCGCCACGTACCAGATTGGAGATTCGCTACTGGTCGCACGGGTCTTCAGAGATGTCAGAGGCTGGGGCAAGGTAGTCAGTCCAACAGGCATCGTGAGGGTCACGGGGACGGCTGGCTCGGTGGTTCATGCCGAAGTCATTGTCCAGTTTCATCGGGTGGCCGACGGGCAGTTTGCGCTGCCGCTGGAACCGTTCCGAAACCCTGGCGACGTAGTGCCAGTGCCGATCGAAAACGGAGCGACAGGTGAGATCGTGGACGTTCGAGATCTTCACCCGGTGCGTCAGCAACAGGACATAGTATTCATCGACCTGGGCCGCTCGGATGGAGTGTCTTTGGGAGACGTCTTCGAAGTGTTCCTGGCTCCGGAAGAAGGTCAGGTGCTCGGTGGCGAGGAGCCGGTGGGTGTCCTGCATATCGTACACGTTCGTGACCGCTCGGCTTCGGGATTTGTAATAAACGTCATGGAACTTGGGCTGGACCGGGGTGCACCAGTCCGCTTGGTAAGGAAGATGCCGGGCTGAGGTCTTCCAGCGTTGGATGGGCATATCGGCGGTGAGGTCTTGTGTTCGCGTTTGCGCAACCGGCCTCACCGCCGTTTTCGATTCTCGGGTATCCGCCTCATGTCATTGCCACGTCCCAGCTACCATTTCGAACCCGAAGTTGCATAGATTGCGACGCTCGAAAGATGACCGGCGTCAGTGAAGAGATTCCTGCGAGGCGTATGTGAATAGCGGTTTGAAGCTAAGGACCAATAGCTCTCAGCACGAGCTGCCATGACCAAGCGCGCATTAGTAACTGGTGGTGCTGGTTTCATCGGCTCGAACGTAGCTGATTTCTACCTAGAGGAGGGGTATGAGGTCACTGTGATCGACAACCTCTCGACCGGGAGCCAAGAAAACGTACCTGCGGATGCCGAGTTAGTGCCCTGCGATATCGGCTCGCCCGAGGCACGGCGTCTCCTCGAGGCCAAGAGGTTCGACGTGCTCAATCACCACGCCGCGCAGATCGATGTGCGCGTTTCGGTGTCAGATCCGCAATTGGACGCCCAGATCAATGTCCTTGGGTTGCTCAATCTGCTGGAGGGTGCACGGGTCGGGGGCACAGATCGCGTGGTTTTCGCGTCTTCGGGTGGTGTCGTATATGGTGAGAGCGACGATCTACCGCATCCGGAGCCGGCTCGCAAACTCCCGATTTCCCCGTATGGCGTGGCCAAGTTGACTTCGGAATTCTACCTTGCCGCGTACGCTCAATTGTACGGCATGAAGGTAGTGACCCTGCGCTACGCAAACGTGTACGGCCCCCGCCAAAACCCCCACGGAGAGGCCGGGGTGGTGGCCATCTTCTGCAATCGGATTCGCTCGGGAGAAACAATCACAATCTTCGGGGATGGTAGCCAGACACGAGACTACGTGCACGTGCACGACGTCGCCCGTGCCAACATGGCAGCCTCGAAATGGGAGGTACCGGGAGTAGACACAATCGACACTGTGGCTTTCAACGTAGGAACGGCTACCGAGACCAGCGTTACCCAGTTGGCGCAGACGTTGATCGACGTCACGGGAGCAACCATCTCCATCGAGCACGAACCGGCCAGAGCGGGAGAACTACAGCGTAGCGCCGTGGCGATCGATCGGGCACGCGACGTCTTGGGGTGGAAACCTCAGTTCGCGCTCGATCAGGGACTCCTGAATACATACGAGTGGATCATGGAGAATGCCGGATGATACTTCAGGTGGGTGGAGCGTTACCGACGAGTCCGTGGGAACTCATCACCACGTCCAGTGTCGCCACCAAGATCGTAATACTGGTATTGCTCCTTTTTTCGGTTACCTGCTGGTTCCTGATCCTGCTCAAGTGGATTCAGTTTCGCAGGGTCCAGAAGCTGGGCGACAAGTTCTTCAAGCAACTGGAGCGGACGACCCGCCTAGAGGATGCCTATCACACCGTAATGAAGCTGCCACCCTCGCCCTTCGGTCGTCTGCTGCGGGAAGGGGTCAATTTCTTCTCGGAACTACGGCCCGGAGCGCTACAGGAAGCCGAAGGAGCGCGGAATGCGACTCTGACCCCGACACAGCTTGAGGTTCTACGGATGCAGCTTGCCAAGGAGATCGGGGCGGAACGCGACCTCATGGCTCGGTTTATACCATGGTTGGCGACCATCGGGTCGGTGAGCCCGTTGCTGGGCTTGCTGGGAACGGTCTTGGGAGTCATGGACGCGTTCCTCGGCATTGCTGCCGGTGGCTCGGGCAACATCTCGGCGGTAGCGCCGGGAGTGGCGGAGGCGCTCGTAACGACCGTTTTGGGGTTGGCTGTCGCGATTCCGGCGGTCATAGCCTACAACATCTTCGCGAACCGGCTCGGCGTGTTTGCGGGAGAACTGGAGGGATTCGCTCAGGAGATCGTGGGCGCCATGGCCCGAGAAGGTAGGGTATAGATGGTGCAGACCAGGGGACTCCACGGCCGAGGGGAGTTGCCTCTCGCAGCGGACATCAATGTGACTTCCTTGGTGGATGTCGCGTTCGTGCTACTCATCATTTTCATGATTACAGCGCCGATCATGCAGGGAGGGGTAGACGTGCAGCTCCCCCGCGGCGAACCACGCCCGTTCGATCCTCGGGAGGGGCTGATAGTGTCGGTCGATCCAGAGGGAAGGATCTTCATTGACGATGATGACAACCCGCTTCAGTACGAGGAGTTCAGAGCCGCGTTCAGGACGCTGGTGAGCCGTCGCGAGCTGACCGGAGTCTATCTCAGGGGCGATCGGGGAGCTGCCTACGGCAACGTCGTGCGAGTGCTCTCTGTCATGTCTGCGGCAGGTATCGACAACGTGGCCCTGGTGCTCGAGGAGGAGCGGTAGAGCTGTGAGAAGCATTGGCCGCCTCGCTAAGCGCCGCGGTAATGTGGGTCGCGGGACCCGCTTGGCCTTCACGGGGAGCGTGATGCTTCATGTGGGAGTCGCCTTTCTGTTCATGGTACCCACTGGAGATCCCGCCACCGTATTACCCACAATCAGGGTCAATCTGGTAGCTGCTCCACTACCCAAGCCGGACCAGCGCAGAGCTCCTGAAGTCATCCAGAGGCAGGCAGAGCAACCAACACCGTCGCCCCAGCGACCGCGTCGTACGTCTCAGGCTGAAACGCTTCCGCCCCCGACCAAGGAACCCAAGACTGAGCGGGAGCCGGCACCGCGCACACAGCCCGACAGCCTGGCGCCCGACGTAGAACCCTCAACCGGTACTGATCCGGCTACGGTCAGCACCGAGGGGGTGGATTTCCCGTTCCCGGAGTACATGCGGAACTTGGTCGCGCAGGTCCACCGCCGCTGGCAGCGGCCCAAGGGGAACGTCTCCCTGAGAGCTGAGGTGATGTTCTTCATTCATCGTGACGGTTCGGTTACCAACTTCAGCTTCGTGCAGCGCTCGGGGAACTTCGGATTCGACCTCGAGGCTCAGGGGGCCATAGAGGCGGCCGCGAACTCGAACGCCTTCGGGCCGTTGCCCGATGGGTTCAACGATGAGGTGCTCGTCGTGAGCTTCTTCTTCGATCCGGAGAAGAATTGATGAAGCCGCTGCTGCCATTCCTCCTGCTCGTGCCGTTGGGATTGTGTCACCCGGCCGGGTTGGCGGCCCAGGACCCGGTGGAACAGGGTGTCCGCGTAGGCATCACGTACACTCCTGGAATGAGACCCGGAATGCTAGTTCTGGGCGGCCCGCAGCGGGAACGACTCGACTCCGTGAGGGCGATTCTCCGGCGCGATCTGGGGTTCAGCGATCGCTTTGAGATGATCTATCTTCCGGGGGGCGACAGCCTGATTCTCGGTGTCACCTCACCGGATTCAGGTGGCCGACACGATGATGCAGGACAGGTGCCGGATGCCTTTGTCAACTACTCACTCTACGCGGCCCTGGGGGCTGATTTTGCTGTCAGCGTCCTCGAGGAGTTCGACTCCACTCTCTCGGTGAACCTATATGACGTACGAGGAGAGGCTGTTCGATCGAGCGTCCGAATAGACGAGATGGATCCCAGGGCGGCAGAGTTCCGCATGGCCGTGCACAGGGCGTCAGACGTCGCTGTGCGGGCTGCCACAGGCGAACCGGGGTTTGCCGCCAGCAAGATCCTGTTCATCAGCAATGGACGCCTGTACAGCGTGCATTCGGACGGAGCGAAGACGACCGCCCTTTCACAGTCGGGGGTCGACGCATTCTCACCGGCTTGGGGGCCCGAAGGGCACACTCTTGCCTACACCCAGTTGGACGGGAATGGCTGGGGATCCATCGTTCTGATGGACGTTGAGGACGGGGTCCGGAGGGTCATTGGCCCGACTCAGGAGTACCTGAATTACAGCCCCGAATTCTCGCCGGACGGACGAACATTTGCGTTCAGCCGATCGTGGAACGAGGGGACCGATCTCTTCTCGTATAACCTCGCGCAGGACTGTTGTTTACAGCGCTTGACGGTGGGTCGTTTATCCGATAACCTTTCACCTGCGTTCAGCCCCGACGGGCGTCGAATTGCCTTCGAGTCGAACCGTGTAGGCCTGGCTCAGATTTATGTGATGTCGGCTGATGGGACGGACCAGGAGTTGTTCGCCCCATACGACTATGGAGTGACGGGCGATTCGCATAGTCCATCCTGGTCGCCCGATGGGTTGAATCTTGCGTTCCATCGCACGGTGGCGGCGAGCCCACAGATCTTCGTGATGGATGTGCGGAGCCGTTCTGTGCGGCAACTGACCAGCGCGGGACGAAACGAAGACCCGACTTGGGCTCCTGACGGTCGACATTTGGCATTCAAGTCGACTCGAACGGGTGGGGTTCAAGTCTGGGTCATGGACATTGAGACAGGACGTATACGCCAGCTGACCAGGATTGGGCAAACACGAATGCCGAGCTGGTCTACACACATAACAGCATCCAACCAACCATGAAGACTGGAGTGACAATGCGCCTCACCCTCCCACTTACCATAGGAGCGTCCGTCATCGTGATCGCAGCGGCGGCGGCATGCGGCGGCGGTCAGCCTGAGGTTGCACCGGGGCCGGATCCCGATTCGATTGCACGTGAGCAGGCGCGGCAGGATTCCATCGCGCGCGAGCGGGCACGTGCAGACAGCATCAGACGCGCCCAGGAAGAGCGAGATCGCATGGAGCGCCAGCGCCGGGCCGATTCGCTAGCGGCTGTCCGAGCCGAGAACGAGGCCGTCATGGAGATGCTCGGCCGCAGGGTGCATTTCGACTTCGATAAGTCGAACATCCGTCCCGGAGAGGACACGCAAGTGCTCGAGCAGAAGCTCGCCATTCTTCAAACCAACTCGGGTCTGAGAATCGAGATCACGGGGCATTGTGACGAGCGGGGCACTGACGAGTACAACATGGCTCTCGGTATGCGCCGCGCGGTATCTGCCAAGCAGTTCTTGGTTGATCGCGGCATTGATGAGGCCCGGATCACCGTGAGGTCACGGGGAGAGGAACAGCCTCTGGCGACCGGACACAATGAGGAAGCCTGGTCGCAGAATCGGCGCGATGAGGCACGTGTGACCTCGGGTGGGGGATCGCTAAAACGTCCCGGGATGTGAAGCTAGGTGTTGTAGCGGTGGTGGCGACTGTCACCCTGAGCGCCTGTGCGCTCAAGGGTGACGTTCGCCGTGTAGAGCAAGAAGTACAGCAGCTTCGCGTGGAGATGGCCCGTACCGATACGGCGCGGGCCAATTTCTTGGATCTTGCGGTTCAGCAGTTGATCGCACTTCACCGGCAGGTCCTCGATTCTCTGGACGCACAGGACCGGAGGCTGGCCCTTTTTCGCGGCACCATGAGAAGCGACATGACAGAAGTGCAGCGACAGCTGGTGCAGATCCAGGAACTGACGGGGCAGAGCCAGGCCAGGCTGGCGGAACTGCAGCGGCGTCTGAACCAGCGGGAGACCCAGCCGATAGTAGCCGGCCCCACGGGCCGCGACAGCGCGGGCGCGACTGCGCCGGCCGGAGCGCCGAGCGCTCAAGAGATCTACGATGTCGCCGTTCAGCAACTCGACCGCGGTAGCCCACAGACCGCACGCAACGCGTTTCAACTGCTGCTCGATCAGTATCCCGCAAGTGAGTTGGCCCAGGACGCTCAGTTCCATATCGGCGAGTCATGGGAAGGGATAGACGCTGATTCAGCCACTGCTGCCTACGAGTTGCTAGTGCAACGATACACTGACTCTCCTCGAGCACCGACTGCACTGTATCGCCTCGGCCTCATGGCCGAACAAGAAGGGGACATAGACCAGGCTCGGGTGTATTACGAGCGTGTCGTTACTGGCTATCCTCGGTCCGACGCAGCGGAGCTGGCCCGCGCCAAGCTGAACAGAAACCGCTAGACGTCGGCCCGTCCGGCGCACCCGATGAGCACGAACCTAACCAAGGGCGAGATGCCCTTCCTCGACCACCTCGAAGAGCTGAGGTGGCGCATCCTGCGAAGTCTCGCTGCCCTGGTGGTGGGGACGATCATCGGGTTCGTTGTAGTTCAGAATCTCGAAGTTCTGGAACTCCTCAAGGCGCCGATTGCGCCCTACCTACCGGACGACAAACTCCACGTCACGGCGCCCACTGACGCTTTCTTCGTTACCCTACAGCTAGCATTCGTGATCGGTCTGATTCTTGGATCGCCGGTGATCGTCTCTCAGGTATGGGGTTTTCTCCAACCAGCTCTTTACGAGCACGAGCGCCGTTATATCACACCGTTCATGATTGCAGGCATTGGCTTGTTCATCGCGGGCGTGCTCATGGCCTACCTATGGGTCCTTCCGGTGGCAATGAGGTTCCTCATAACCAAGTTCCAGGCCGATTATCTCGAATTCATCATCACCGCTACCGCATACTTCGGCTTCGTCACGCGACTTCTACTCGCGTTCGGAATCATGTTTGAAGTGCCTGTCCTGATGGTTCTGC
This sequence comes from Gemmatimonadota bacterium, assembly GCA_039588335.1. Taxonomy (GTDB): domain Bacteria; phylum Gemmatimonadota; class Gemmatimonadetes; order Gemmatimonadales; family GWC2-71-9. The sequence continues at coordinate 31,896 of JBDGZZ010000025.1, forward strand.
TCGCGGTGATGGGATTGGTGTCGCCCAAGACGTTCGCCAAGTGGCGGCCGTACGCACTGGTAGTGGCTTCCATCCTGGCGGCTATGCTGACTCCTCCCGACGTCGCGTCGATGTTGGGATTGATGTTTCCTGTGGTGTTTCTTTACGAGGTAGGCATCCTGGTGTCGCGGCTCGTGTGGAAGGACCGCGCTCGGGGGAAGGCCGCTGGGTGAGACTGAAACTGCGGTCGCTGGCCTTTGGAGCTGCTGGTGTTGTCGTGCTCCTCGGTGTCTGCGCACACACTGCTGTTGCGCAGGATCCACCGACTCGGCGCCCTCCTCCGCAGCAGGGCCAGGCATCTGATTCTCTGCCCCAACCAATAGACACAACAGTCGCCCGTGGGCTGGGTCTTCCCACCCAACCGTCCCGCGCTTTTCCTTCAGCCGATTCGATAATCAGGATGCTGCTAGAGCGCGAGGGGTACGGCAGCACCAGGTACGCTGCTGACAGCCTTACTCTCTTCTCTCAGACCAATGAGATCCGGCTGAGGGGTAGCGCTCTGATTGAGAGGGATGAGAGCATTCTCGAGGCCGACTCGGTGAGCTTTCTCCAAGACGATTGTATGTTGCTCGCCGGGGGAAATCCCACGCTGTTCGAACAGGAGACCGTGCTGGTGGGAACAGGCGGAATGCGCTATGACACCTGCGTGCAGACAGGAATCGTGGCGCAGGCGATTACGAAGTTCAACCAGATGGGCGTAGACTGGTATCTGCGAGGCGAAATAGCGGTGGACTCGGCATCGACCCGCCTGTACGGTGCGGGTACCACGGTCACAACGTGCGCGCAACCCAATCCACATTTCCACTTTGCCGCCTACAACGTGAAGTGGGTGTCGGACAACGTGATGGTCGCTCGGCCGGCTGTCCTCTACGTGAAGGACGTACCTGTGCTCTGGCTTCCGTTTATCTGGCAAGATATGCGTCAGGGGCGGCGCAGCGGTATCCTGGTCCCGCGATTCGGGTTCAACGACCTGGTCCGGCCGAACAGTGGGTATCGCCGTCACGTAAGCAACGTTGGTTACTACTTTGCGATCAGCGACTACCTCGATTTTCAGGCTTCGCTCGACTGGTTTTCCGGCAACTATGTCGCCCTGAATGGTCAGTTGCAGTACAAGTGGCTCAACCGGTTCGTCACCGGAAGCCTCTCGTTGTCCCGTATCTTCGAAGAAGGAATAGAAGGCCAGCCAGGGTCCAAGTCGCTTCGTGTCCAGTGGATGCATCAGCAGAGCTTCGATCAACGTACGCGGCTGACCGCAAACGTGGACTACGCCACTAGTGCCCGTGTTGTAGAGCGCAATTCGGTTGATCCGTTGGTGCAAACGGCAACTTTGGGTAGTCGCGTGAACTTCAGCAAGCAGTACAATTGGGGAACGCTCACACTCGGCGGTAGCCTGACCCAGGATTTAAGCAACAAGACCATTTCGCAGACATTGCCGAGCTTCAGCCTCTCTCCCGCTCCGATCAACTTCGGGGAGTCGGTGACTTGGTCTCCTTCGTTCACGTTCAACCGCAGTGCGCGTCTGAATCAGTTCCCAGGGATCCCAGTACAGAGAGTGCTGCTTGGAGCGGGTGTGATTGTTGACACCGTTTTGCCCGATGATCAGACGATGCAACTCCGGATTGGAACGCCGCTCAGGGTCGGGCGATGGAACTGGCGCAACGATTTTTCTGTGTCGGACTTTCGAACCAATCGTCCATCCACTGCGGTTACCATAGTTGATCCGGCCGACTCGACTGCTTCCACCGTGTTTTACGGTGAAGACTTCTCTACTTCGATTGACTGGAACACAGGTATCAACCTTCCGATCATCTTTGCCACGACCTGGAAACTTCAGCCGACGCTCGGCATTCTGAACACCACTAGTGGTCCCTTCATGGTCCGGAACAGACAGACAGGTGGTGAGTTTGTCAGCCAGGGCAAGCGTGCCGCGTTCGGTGCCTCCCTTGCCCCGACTGTGTTTGGCTTCTTACCTGGCCTGGGACCGATCTCCAGGGTCCGCCACGCGGTGTCATTCAACGTTCGGTGGAGTTTGGCGCCGGCCGCCGATGTACCTGAGGAGTACGCCAGAGCCACCTCAACGCCCGGTGCCACGCCGCAGCTTCGCAGCCCAACGCTGCACACCATCACTTTCGGGCTCAGCCAAACGTTCGAAGGCAAGCTCAGGCCGCCACCGGGAGACACGACTTCGGATCCGCGCAACGCACGGAAGATCAAGCTGCTCAGCATCCAAACCAGTGCAATCTCCTACGATTTCGAGCAGGCCAAAGAGCCGGGAAGGAACGGATGGCAGACCGCAAGCCTGCGAAACCAGTTCACCAGCGATCTCTTGCGAGGTTTTTCTCTCTCAATAGCTCACGACCTCTGGGATGGGCCTGTCGGTTACGACTCGACTAGCTTCGATCCGTTCCTGCGGTCGGTTTCCGCGCGTTTCACGCTGACGGGAGCCACCTTCAGAAGCATCCTTGCTCTCGTAACCGGAGCTGAGGCGACGGTGGAACCCGAAGATGAGCCGGTGACCGATCCACAAGACCAACTGCACCCACGCGGATCAGCCATGGGAGCTCCAAGGACTCTCGACCCGACGATCGATCAACTGCGAGGTGGCCCTCTCTCGGGCGGAGCCTTTCGCACGTCAGTCACATACGACGAGCAGAGAACGCGCACCAGGGTCGTTGATGGTGACCGAATAGTCACTCCTTCGCTGCGAAACCTCGGACTCCAGATAGGGTTTTCCCCCACCCAGAACTGGTCTGTCTCCTGGAACACCCAGTACAACATCACGCAGAAGGAATTCGGCCAACACGTGGTGCGGCTCGACCGTACCCTGCATCGTTGGCGTGCGACTTTCTCGTTTGTCAAAGCGCCGAACGGCAACTTCGCGTTCAACTTCTACATAAGTTTGCGGGATCAACCGGAGATGAAGTTCCAGTACGACCAGAGAACGGTTAGATAGCCTTCCTTCCCGAGCTTGTGGAAAGGGTCACCCACCACCGACGAAGGTGTCACCCACGTGCCCGGTTTGTTGTTACCTTGTTCCTGGTCTGTTGCTACCCAACTCCCGCTCCCCGCAGATTCAAATGTCATCCAAAGAGGACGATCGTTCCAAAGGCCAGTTTCCTAAGATCAATCACTGCAACAGTTTAAGGTGGCCACTCGGGTGGCACGCCTTCTGCTCTGTCAGGATTGCAGACTTCCAGGGTTCGTGGGGGTGACGTTATGAAACGCTTAGTTCTTGGGTTGATACTCCTCTTGGCCGTTACGGCGTGCAGCGACGATCCCGCTACAATCGAAGGAATAGTCCTGCCGGCCCCAAACTCGCTGGTTAGTACCAGCCTCAACGGCGCCATACACCTGGCGTGGTCTGACAATGCGTTCCTGAACGCCCCAACAGGGACGTTTCTCGAGTATCGTGTGTACAGCACGCCATACTCACTCGACTCGGGAACGTGCGAAGAGGTGTGGGACCTCGAGGGTAGCACCGTAGCTCCCGAATTCATCGTGGGTGCGCTCGAGAACGGGTTCGCCAGGTGCTACGGCATTGCATCTGTTAGCATCGACGTCTTGGAGAGTGAGTTCTCGCCAATACGAGCCGATACTCCGCGCCCCGACGCACGCAACATCTTGATGTTTGCGTATCAATCCAACCAGTTCCTCAGCGGTTTCCGGTTCTGGGACGACGTCAACGGTAACGGACTGGTCGATCCACTCGAGCTGGGCACGGTGGGTGACGGCAACCGTACCGACATCGACTTCTGGGTCGATCGAGATGTGAACGGAGATTTCTGGATGGTGCCGGAGCGGACGGGAACCGTAGCAGCCTTCTACCCTGACCCGCCGCAACCGATTGAAGACCTCACGTCCATCGATGTAGCACCGACGGGGGGATACAGCGATTTCGCGATACTGGCGTCTCCTGGATACGGGTATGTATTCCAGATGCTCGCGAACGATGCTTGGCCCAGATTCGGTGCGATACGCGTCACTCATGTCGGCCAGGAATACCTGATCTTCGACTGGAGCTTCCAGACCGATCCAGGCAACCCCGAGCTTGCCATCCACGGCGGGTTCCCCGTAGCTGCTGACACCGGGCTAGTCATCAAGCGGCGTTAGAGAGCCGGGTTGACGAAAGAAGTGAAAGGTAGGACGAGGGCGGTTGCGAAACCGCCCTCGCTCACTTCAGTCGCCGGACGGCACTCCTCAACCCCGCTTCCAGTGTGCCAATCGACCCTCCCCCTTTTGGTGGGGCAACCCCCTTTTATATTGCCCGCATGACGCCTGAAATCGTGACGCTCGATGGTAAGTCGCTGTCCGTCTCCGACTTCGTCGAGGTCGCCCGCAACAGAGCTCGTGTTGAGATCTCCCCGGGCGCCAAGGACCGGGCTGATCGGGTCCGCGCTGCCGTAGAGCGGAACCTTGCCAGTGGGGCCTCGATGTATGGAGTGAACACCGGGTTCGGGAAACTGGCCAATGTCAGTGTGCCCCACGACCAGCTATTACAGCTCCAGAGAAACCTCATAGCGAGCCACGTTGCCGGAGTCGGGGATCCGCTCCCAACAGACGTTGTGCGAGGTCTCATGCTCCTTCGCGCCAACGTATTGCTTAAGGAAACGAGCGGAGCGCGTTCGTTGCTCGCTCAGCGGCTGGCTGACCTACTCAACTCAGGTATTCACCCCGTCGTGCCGGAGCAGGGTAGCGTCGGGGCGAGCGGTGACCTCGCACCTCTGGCACACGTCGCGTATGCGTTGATGGGTGAGGGGGAAGTAACGCTCTCAGACGGTTCTCCTAACTCGGCTGCCGCCGCTCTGCGTGATGCCGGGATCTCTGTGGTCGAACTGCAAGCCAAGGAGGGACTTTCGTTCATCAACGGCACGCAGGCTCAGTCCAGCATACTCGGTTTGATGGTGCACGACGCCCGGAAACTGTGGCGATCCGCTCATGCTGCGACTGCCATGAGTCTCGAAGCTCTGAGAGGCACGCCAGTACCGTTCGACAAGCGAATCCATCAGGTGCGGCCCCATCCCGGTCAGATGAAATCAGCTAGTCTGTTGGCTGGCTTGTTGGAGGGTAGTGAGATCCGGGAGTCGCACCGCGAAGGTGATCCCAGGGTCCAGGACGCATACAGCCTGCGATGCACGCCGCAGATTCTCGGCCCGGTGTGGGATGCGATCGAGCACGCAGCTAGTGTGGTTTCGATAGAATTCAACGCGGCGACCGATAACCCTCTGGTCTTCGGGGATGATGTGATCTCCGGCGGGAATTTCCACGGACAGCCCGTGGCCTTTGCTCTCGACATGCTCACGATCGGCTTGACGACCCTAGCTGGTGTATCGGAACGTCGGATAGACCGTCTTCTCAATCCCGACACATCCCAGGGGCTCCCGGCATTCTTGGCTGCGAACCCGGGTCTCGAGTCAGGCTTCATGATGGCGCAGATAACAGCGGCTGCTCTCGTGGCAGAGTCGCGTACGCTGTGCATGCCGGCAAGCGTACAATCCATCCCTACGGATGGAAACCAGGAGGATTATGTGCCTATGGGCATGGCGGCTGCATTCAAGTGCCGGCGTGTGTTGGCGAACGCACAACGCGTGGTGGCAGCGGAGCTACTGGCGGCTGCGCAGGGACTAGAATTCCTGAAACCACTGCTTCCTGGGCCTGGTGTCGAGAAGGTGTATAGCCGTGTCAGGGAACTGGTGCAACCGCTCGCGGGTGACCGGCCCTTGACCTATGACATCGAGCGAATCGCAGGGTTCTTACAGGAGGAGTCGCTGGCATGACCGACCGTACTGTGCGTGCACCGACAGGGACAGAGATCTCATGTCGCGGTTGGATCCAGGAAGCTGCGCTGCGCATGCTCATGAACAATCTGGACCCCGACGTGGCGGAGCGCCCCGAGGATCTGATTATCTACGGTGGGACAGGAAAGGCCGCGCGCAGCTGGGAGGCTTTCGATGCGATTTGCCACGCGCTCAGATCGTTGGAGAATGACGAGACTCTGCTGATCCAGTCGGGCAAACCCGTTGGCATTTTCAAGACTCACGAGCACGCTCCCCGTGTCCTGATAGCGAACGCAAATCTGGTGGGTCGATGGGCCACGTGGGAGAAATTCCGGGAATTGGAGCGCAACGGACTCATCATGTTCGGCCAGATGACGGCCGGGAGCTGGATCTACATCGGGACGCAAGGAATCTTGCAGGGTACGTACGAGGCTTTTGGCTCAATGGCCCGAAAACAATTCGGCGGTTCGCTCAGCGGGAAGATCGTGGTGACCGGGGGACTTGGTGGGATGGGGGGGGCCCAACCGCTAGCGGCAACGATGAACGGTGGGGTGATCATCGCTGTCGAAGTCGACCCGTCCCGAATCCGGCGCCGCATCGAAACTCGATACCTCGATATGACGAGCGAATCGCTGGACCAGGCATGGGATTTGGCGACCCAGGCGCAGCGTGAGGGCAAACCTCTTTCCATTGGCTTACTGGGCAACTGTGCGGAAGTACTGCCGGAGATGGTGCACCGGGCGTGGGTGCCTGATGTGCTCACCGATCAGACCTCGGCGCATGACCCACTCAACGGTTATGTGCCGATGGGCCTGACGTTTGAGGCTGCGTTAGACCTGCGGCGCTCTGATCCGGACGATTACGTTAGGCGTGCCAAGGAATCGATCGCTGTCCATGTTAGGGCCATGCTCCACCTCAAGCGCAAGGGAGCTGTAACGTTCGACTACGGCAACAACATCCGGACGGAAGCGTATGATGCGGGAGTAGCTGACGCGTTCGAGATACCGGGTTTCGTGCCGGAGTATATCAGGCCGCTCTTCTGTGAGGGCAGGGGCCCATTTCGATGGGCTGCGCTGTCAGGTGATCCGGAAGATCTCTATCGGACCGACGATCTGGTACTGGAGCTGTTCCGGGAAGATGAGCACCTGGTGCGCTGGATTCGGATGGCGCGGGAACAGGTCGCCTTCCAGGGGCTGCCTGCGCGCATCTGTTGGTTGGGTCAGGGCGAACGTGCCCGGTTTGGACTGGCGCTGAATGAGCTCGTCGCGAACGGAGAGATCAGTGCACCCATAGTGATCGGACGTGACCATTTGGATACTGGTTCTGTTGCGTCCCCATTTCGTGAGACTGAGGGCATGAGAGATGGTTCTGACGCCATCGCTGATTGGCCCATTCTCAACGCTTTACTCAACACAGCGTCTGGTGCCTCGTGGGTATCGTTTCACCACGGCGGTGGGGTAGGCATTGGGAACAGCTTGCACGCCGGTCAGGTCATTGTGGCTGACGGCACGTCTGGAGCAGCGGCACGATTGGAGCGCGTTCTCACCAACGATCCCGGGATCGGCGTCGTACGCCACGCCGACGCGGGGTATCCCGAGGCTGTCACGGCGGCGAGGAAACATGGTCTCAGCCTGCCGATGCAGGAACTGCTCGATTGACGACGCTCGTCACTGGAGCCAGGCAAGTGGTGACCTGTCGTGGGCCTGCTCGGGCGCGCCGTGGTCACGAGATGGCTGCGCTAGATGTCCTTGACGACAGTTCGGTCGTGGTGGGCGACAACGGGCACATCGAGGCCTTGGGATCATACCGTGATCTGCGGAAAGCTCATCCCGATGCTGAGGTGCTTGAAGTGGAGGGTGTCCTGTTCCCAGGTTTCGTGGACTGCCACACTCACGCCGTGTTTGGTGCAGCTCGACTCGCTGACCAAGAGCGCCGGGCTCGCGGCATCAGCTACAAGGAGATCGCCGCTGCTGGCGGCGGCATCCTTGCCTCCGTAAACGACGTTCGCACCCGCTCCGCGGCGGAACTTGCCGGATTGATGGAAGGCAGGCTGCGAGCGCTGGTTGCAAGTGGCACCACGACCATCGAGGTGAAGTCTGGCTATGGGCTGGAGGTAGAGTCGGAGCTGGCCCAATTGGATGCTGTGCGTCTCGTAGCGGCTGCCGGTGGACCTTCGTTGGTTCCGACCTTCCTTGGTGCGCATGAGGTTCCTCCGGAGGCGAGAGATGATCCAGACGGCTACGTGTCGCTCGTTGTCGAAGAGATGCTGCCCGCGGTCGAGCGGCAGGGGATTGCCCGGTTTTGCGACGTCTTTTGTGAGCCCGGAGTGTTCACTGTCGAGCAGTCACGTCGGGTGCTTGTTGCAGCACGGCGGCACGGACTGGGGCTCAAGCTCCATGCCGACGAGATCGACCCTTCCGGTGGTGCAGAGCTAGCGGTTGAACTCGACGCCACGAGCGCCGACCACCTGGCCGCCATTTCGGTCGGTGGAATCGAGGCACTGTCGGGCAGTGACACGGTGGCCGTACTTCTTCCTGGGACAATGCTATTTCTGGGCAGCCGCAAGCAGGCGCCTGCGAGGAAACTGTTGGACAGTGGAGCCGCCGTGGCTCTTGCCACCGACTTCAATCCTGGCAGCTCGCCAGGAGTGAGCTTACCCCTGATGACGATGCTCGGGGTGTCTCAGATGGGGCTGACGCCTGCTGAGGCCATAATCGCCATTACCGTGAATGGGTCAGCCGCGGTTGGGACGGTGAGGGATCGTGGGCAGATCGCGCCCGGGTTCAGGGCCGACATGGCGCTGGCTGCGGTCCGTGACTGGCGGGAGCTCCCGTACTGGTACGGAGTCAATCTGATCAGTGAAGTATGGATAAATGGGGCAGCTTGTCACTCGCGACAGTGGCCCGTAAATTGTTTAGGCTAGAGGATTTCCGACTCAAACGGCGTCGAGGTCTCCCCTGAATATTGAGAAGGCCAAGGAAAAGGCCCGCAAGGTCGAGCTGAAGGGACAGATCGACAAGGCCATTACTCAGTACGCAAAGATCCTCGAGGACCTCGAGGGCAGTCCTGAGTTGGGCGACGAACTGGCTTTGTACAATAAGCTGGGTGATTTGTACCTGAAGCGGGGAGACGTTGCATCTGCCGTTGAGCAGTACGAGGCGGCCGTCAACCACTACGCCGAGCAGGGTTTTCCCAACAACGCCATTGCCCTGTGTAACAAGGTCCTGCGGAACGCTCCCGGCCGAACGCATATCTACCTCAAGCTCGCCAAACTCATGATGCAGCGTGGCTTCGTCTCGGAGGCGAAGCAGAACCTGCTCGAATACGCCGACCGCATGCAGAAGGCAGGACAGATCGAGGATGCCTTCCACGCCCTCAAGGAGTTTGCCGACCTCTCTCCTGACAACGAGGAGATCCGGCTGCTTCTCGCCGAACAGCTGAAGAACGCGGCCCGCACTGACGAGGCACGGGAACAGTTGGCCAAGCTGTATCAGGAGTTGCAGGAGGCGGGTGACACTCGACGAGCGCGCAAAACGCTGGAGCGGATGAGGGCGATCGATCCGGATTACGAAGTCGGTGACGATACGCCCGCGCCGCAACAGACGAACAAGAAGCAAAAGAGCTCCGATATCGTTTTCATTGACCTGGACGAGGGACAGACGTCGTCGTCCGTAGGAACTCAGGAGAAGCAGGCAGAGGCGCCTGGGCAACCGTTGGTCGTGGAACCTACATCGTTCGGTGAGGGTGCAGGTCTAGACAGCGTAAGCAGTGGATCCGACCTGGAGCTGGAACGCGTTAAGGAGGATGTGGCGGTGGATCCGGACGCCGCCGATGTCGTGCAGCTCGATGACCTGGACATAGGTGAGACGTTTGCCACGGGCCCCGAGGTCGAGATCGAGTCGCTGGACGTGCAGTCGACCGTATTGGACGGATCTTTGGATGTCGAGGCCCCCGGCGATGATGAACTAGGCGTCGATGATAGGCCGGCGGACGTTGGAGTGTCGGAAGAAGTGGAGATAGAGGAACTAGAAGGGTTCGAGGCGGTCGACGACGGGTTTCCGGTCGACGAGTGGGCCGGCGGAGAGACTGTCGAGGATGCAACAGCCCAGTCCGGTCGGGAGTCTGATCTGCATGTGATCGGAGCGGATGCGATCGAAGCAGGTGTAGAAGTCCCTGAACTGGACGTCGAGGGCTTTGAAGGGGTGTCGGGTCTGGAGGATGAGGAAGAGGATCTGCCGGCCGACCTCCCGTTCCTCGATGCCGACGGTGTTGCAGAAGGCGTCTCGGGGGCAGAAACCGCTGTTG
>JBDGZZ010000026.1:0-1810 GCA_039588335.1 Gemmatimonadota bacterium
TACGTCGGTATGCTCGGCAGCAAGCGAAAAAAGGCCGTCGTCCTGAAGGCTTTGGAAGATGCTGGCGTACCCAAGGAAGCGCTCGACCGTGTGAAAACTCCAATAGGACTGGACATCGGTGCCGACTCCCCAGCGGAGATTGCGGTGTCGGTGGTGGCGGAGTTGGTGAAGGTGAGAAGGGGTGAGAAGGGACGGGAGGAGACGGCAAGGGGCGGTAAGAGACGGTAACCCACCCCCCTGCCGCCTTCTGCAATCTTACCCCTTCAACAGCGCTGGATACGCTCGAGGCCCGTGCACGCAGGGGACCCGATTATGAACGTCCGGCAAGCCTTGGACTTCTCATGGTGGCCCGGCTAAGCCGCCAGTATGGGGATTATGACCGAGCCCTGGCAGCAGCAAGAAGTCTACCGCGAACGTTCTACATCAACCCGTTTTTTTACCGACTAGCTTACTACAAGGAGGAAGGCGATCTGGCGGCTATCGTGGGTGATACATCGGCCGCCATTGCGGCGTACAACAAGTACCTGACGCTCAGAAGCGATCCCCGGATTCGGGGGCGGTGGCGGAAGAGGTGGAGGAAGTTAGAGCGGCGTTGGCGAAGTTGGTGGGGCGATAGGGAGGTCGGTGGCGGAAGGAAGAAGTGCAGAGTGCAGAGTGCAGAATCGTGCACCGTTCATCGTGCAGCGTAAAGAGCCGAGGCAACTGCAATCCTCGGCTCTTGGTGTGTAGCGGAAGCTACTGAGTCCTGGCTAGTACTAGCAATGTAGGCTCGGCAGCTTCTGTTGCACAAGGGTGCGGCGGTGCCGGCGGTGAGATTCGTTGCGAAGCAGAGCGAGCACGGGCGAAGCCCGGCGCAGCTCCACTCACACGGGCTTTCGCCCAGAGGCTAGCCAAGACTCTGCGTCTGCCAATTCTGCCACGCCGGCACTCTTGATTCGGTATTGGGGCCAATGGCTCCAGAGACGCAGTCCACGGCAAGCTCCATCAAAGCCGCAGTATCAGTGTAAGAAGCATCCCGATTAGCAGGTAACCGAATCCTTCAGCAGTGTGGCCAGAAAACGCGGTATGGCATGAGACGTCTCTCGTCCCTTACCGCCCCTTCCCGTCTCTCCTCTATGCACTATGCACTTTGAACTTTGCACTACGCACGCGGGGACGAGGGGGGCAGGGGGGCTAGCCCGTAATATCAAAATTGATCGTAATCACCGACCAAACCCTGACGGCACGACCACGCACTCGGCCAGGACGGTACCGGCTCTTGCGTACGATGTTCGTCGCCGATTCGATGAAACCATCGTGTGACGCTTCGACGATCTCAATGGTCTCGTGTTCCGCCAGACCGAGCGTATCGATCACGAACCGGATCGTAACGTGCCCTTCGATATTTCGATCGCGCAGCCGGTTGGGGTACTCCAGTGGCGGCGACGATATGAGTTCCGGTGCTTCGTCCAACACTGCGGCCGACGCCCAGATGTGATCGGGACCACGCTCTTCGCCGTCGCTCAGTCCGCCCACGGCTCCAGCGAACGTGGCGCCTTCCCGTCCGATACCGGAAAAATCGCGTGGATCAAACCGTGTGGTGGGAGCCTCCAGGTCGAGACCATCGGGTACGTCGACAGGCGTGGCAACGGTCTGGAATCCCTGTATGCTCGAAATACCCTCCAGGAGCTCAGGTGCGAGCCGCACCAACTCCGGCTCGACATCACGACGAGGAAACGTGAGGAATACGGTTGTCGTATCTGTCCGTCCCGATGGATCCTCTGCGGGTGGAAGGGTCAAGGTAACTGCCGCAATAATCGCCACTGCGTGG